>DASRRA010000054.1:0-3842 GCA_035696085.1 Bacteroidia bacterium
AAACCAAATATTAAAACAGTTACGGAGAAAGAATCGGTATTTTACAGTATTGATGAAGGAAATCAAACAGAAGTAATTTTTGCACCAAATTACAATAAACAGTGGTTTGAAGAATTAGATAAGAAATATTCCTGGGAAAAATTTAATACATATGACAACCGCTATGTGGAATATATGTATAATTTGTTTGATACGCTTCCTGTGTTGGCAGGGGCGCAAACAAAATCGGATGGGGAATTTTTTAATAAACTTACAAGAGGGCAGAAAGTATTTTACGCGCTTTTAGTTTTTGAGGGCGATACAGATAATGGTGGAGTTTATCAATTTCTATTTAACAGACCGGAGTTTAGCTTTGCAGCACTCGAAGCATTTAAGGAATTAAAACTGGACACGCTGGCCCGCGACTATGAAAAATGCCTTAATGAATTTATCGGTACCGCCGACAGTTACGCAAAACGAAAGGAATTAACCAACGACCCTAATATCAATTGGAAGGAAAAGACAAAATCATTTCAAGAGGGTTATTCTGATGTAAAATCAGCCAAACAAGTTGAAGCTTATTTCTATAAAGACGAATTTAAAAAACGGTATTATAAAACAATTGTGGATTATATAGACAAACACATCGACCAGTATGTTAGAAAATAAAATGATCTTAAAACCCCTAACATTAAACGAAGACAAAACAAATGAAGCCTATGCTTCATCTGACTGCCAGCAGCTTTTAAGCATGTATGATGACTTTTACCCAAAGATCGGTTTCCATCCTCCCTGGATCGCCTATTTTGTAGTGAAACAAAATCAAATTGTGGGTTCTTGTAGCTTTGTAGGACAACCTCAAAATGGAAAAGTAGAGATTGCCTATTGGACATTTAAAGAATTTGAAGGGCAGGGAATAGCCTCATTTGCTTGCAAAGAATTGGTAGCGATTGCAATGAAAACAGATCCCAAGTTGACAATTACAGCGAAGACAGCACCAGAACACAATGCGTCGACAAAAATTTTAGAAAAAAACCTGTTTAAATTTACTGAAATTGTGCAAGATGAAGAAATAGGTAATGCGTGGCTGTGGACATATAAAAAGATTAATTAATTTTCCATTTACACGAATAACGAACTCATGAAAAAACTACTACTTCTTCTTATTCTTCTATTGTCCATAAAAATACAGGCACAAACAGCTAAATTGAATCTGGAGGTTCACAACACCATACATAACGACTCCACCTGTTACCGCTTATACATAACAAGCCGATCCGACACGATAACAAACGAAATGGTGTATGAGGATGTTTACAAAGAATTGGACAATTTAAAACCAGGCACCTATAAAATAAAGTTATCCAAATGCATAGATCCTTCGGAGTTTTGTGTTATTAGAAACGTCACATTGTATCCGGACAAGCTTACTGAACTTACCCTTGAATTGCGTGCTGATGTAAAGAATGAGTTAATAGATACGGCAACAATTATAAAAGAAAAAGAGGAAATGCAATATCAGCTTTCTGTTCTGAATGGAGATTGGTTGCAGAAAAACTCTATTTTGAAATTTTGCGGGACGTTTAGAATAACTTATTTTAAATGGTTTGCCTTTAGTAAGCATGTTGGCTTTTTAGGTGGTTTTGGCTTGGGATTGGGTTACTACACATTTTCCAAGGATACAACGTTTATGAATTTAATTGCCGGCAGGAAAACCTCTGAATTTTACAATTACATTGATGGGCATGTGGATGTAAAATTTAGGTTCTCATTGAAGTCCCAACAAGATGGTTATTATACAAGAGCTTTACCCTTTATAGACATCGGTATGATGTACAATGCACCATTGTCATTCAGACATGTTGCTTACTACGAAAATGACAAAAGAGCCTTTAACGGCAAATTGCACCAGTTTACAGATGCCCGGGCCTATGTAAACATTGGGTTCGCACCAGTTTCTCTTTTTGCAGAATACCGGGTCTTCGATTTTATTATAGGAAGTTATCCTGAACTTCCCAGATATAATTTTGGAATTAGAATCATTCCTGATTTAACAGCAGGAAAATCAAACACGACGAAATGAACAATACAGAAAAAATATACAAACTCCTGTTTTCAAGCGTTTACCCCTTATACATAAACAAAGTGGAGCGGAAGGGACGTACGCAAGCGGAAGTGGACGAGATCATATTTTGGTTAACAGGTTATAACAAGAAAACCATGCAAGCGCAAATTGATAAGAAAGCTGATTTTAAAACCTTTTTCGCAGAAGCTCCTAAAATGAATCCCAATGCGTCCAAGATTACCGGTGTTATTTGTGGGTATAGGGTAGAGGAAATTGAAGATAAACTGGTGCAGCAGGTTCGGTACTTAGACAAGCTGATTGATGAATTGGCCAAAGGGAAAGCAATGGAGAAAATTTTAAGAAAGTAATTAACGTTCCATGCATAAATGAAAGTTGTTTCAAAATATAGAAAAGAATACTGGATACGGTTGCTAATCGTTTATTTGGGAGTCGCTTTTCTAATGGGGCTTTGCATTTATTTTTCTATCAACAATGGAAAACTCGACTATCAAAATGTATTGTTTTGGATCGCCTGTATGATGATTATTGCTGTGATTTATATCTTCATTAACTTTCCAGCGATGGGGTTAAAGCAAGTAACGGTTGACGATAGTGGGATAACAGTTAATCATTTCTTAAGGGCCAAAACGGAGTTTCTTGAATACTGTGAAATAGAAAAAATAACAACGATTCGAATACAAGAGGAGCAAGGTGTAAGCATGGGAAATGGCTTCCATCAATTGAATATGTATGGGCCTGGATTTTTAGAATGGAACTTAAAAATTGACAGCGAAAGAATGGATAGCATTCTAAAACCTTTGGGTTGGACTAGGGAGACATTGGAACTGCTGAAAGAAAAACTGGACGATGCCAATTGTATTCAAATTGAAAGTGGAGAACCTGCAAAAATTGGATTTAAACGAAGCGGCATGGGGATGTATTTTTTTAATGTATTTGAAAATCCCATTCCTGACAGCTTGAAAGCAGATTATAACGATAGTTGCAGGTATATTATAGCAAACGACAGACTCGTTTTGGAATATGGTGGTGGGGCTATTGGAAGTCAATGTTTTTACAACATGGAGTAGTGTCTTGCTTCCTAAACCCGATTGTAGTGGAAAGCCCGCTTACGCTGAAGCTTCAGCAGGAGCTGCCCGGTAATGTGAAGACTAAAGTTACGAATAGTGGTGATGGCGGCTTGGAACGAAAAGCGGGAGGAATGTTGCCAAAAGTGATAACTACTCCTTTTCAAATTTGAATAAAAATTAATTGCGATTCAAATTTTAATGTATCTTTGTTTCCTGATATGATGAAGCCAAGAATCATTTTAGACAGTAAACACATTGAAATTACCGTTACCCGGCTTTGTCATCAATTAATTGAGGTACACAACGATTTCTCCAACTCCGTGATCATCGGACTACAACCTAGGGGAATCTACCTTTCTAAGAGAATTCACACCAAACTTTCGGAGATTTTAAAAACAAAAAAAATCTTATGTGGCAGTCTGGATACAACCTTTTACCGCGATGATTTCAGGAAAAAAGAGCTGGTGCCGAATGCCACTGAAATCGATTTTATTATAGAAGATAAAAACGTCATACTGATTGACGATGTGCTTTATACGGGACGCACCATACGTGCCGGATTGGATGCCATGCTGGCTTTTGGCCGCCCAAAGGACGTGGAGTTACTGGTGTTGATTGATAGAAGACTTAGCAGACATTTACCCATACAGGCTAAATATATAGGAAAAACAATTGATTCCATCGCTTCCGAAAAAGTAAAGGTTGACTGG
>DASRRA010000055.1:0-4942 GCA_035696085.1 Bacteroidia bacterium
ATTTTAAAGGGGTAAAGTTCTTAAAATTTGGGTTTGCAGCAATTGAAACAAAATGTCCATTTTCATAATAGCAGAAGTATCCTGAAAGTGTGCTGAACCAAATTCTTTTTTTTAAATCCATTTTCATTTTCAATACAACATTTTCCGGGAGCCCGTCTTCAACTGTATACGTTGTTAAGTTATTGCCATCGTATTTACAGACACCGGCATCCGTTGCTATCCATATAAATCCATTGCCATCTTCGATGACTTGATGCACTTCTGTGGATGGAAGTTTCAATTGAAGGTTTTCAAAATGCAGTTCCTGCCCATGGCCATAAACAACAAGTAGGAGAAAAGCGCCCAGAAAGAAATAGTAAATAAACTTATTCATCAAACGGTATAATCAAATTAACTTCTGTTCCAATTGGGCTTCCTTGCCCATCTTTTAAATCAATTATTGCGGTAACAAATTTTTTCTTACTAGTATTTTCCAAGGTTTGTATCCGTTGTTCGGTTAAGGACATACCTTTTGAGACATGATATTTTGATGATAAGTCGCCCTTTTCTCTGCCAACACCATTGTCTCTGATAATCACATGGATTGCCCTGTTTACGTTCTTGAGTATCAATTCTAGTTTTCCTCCGGATTCTTTTGGCATCAGTCCATGCCAGATAGAGTTTTCAATATAGGGTTGAATGAGCATGGTAGGTATATCAATTCCCATGTCTAACTCTTTATCTATATCCAGAATAAACCGGAAAGGATGTTTGAATCGCAACTGCTCCAAATCTATGTAGAGTTTCAAGGTACTGATTTCATCTTCGAGAGAGATGTATTCATTTTTAGAATTGTTTAATACTTTGCGGATGAGCGAGGAGAATTTAGAAAGATAATTAAAGGATTGATCAACTTCATTTTTTAAGATGTAATGCTGAATAGAACCAATGGCATTGTAAATAAAATGCGGATTCATTTGGGAACGCAAAGCCGTCATTTTGAATTCAGATAATTGTTGATTGATGGCCGCTTTGTCTCTTTCTTTTTTCTCAATTTTTTTTCTCCAATACTGTGCGCCTGTGTAAATTAGAAAGACGAGCAAAATGAGGATTAATGTAATAAACCACCAGGTAAACCAAAATGGTCGCTTAATAATGAATGTCAACCTTTTGGGAAGGGTACTTCTAACGCCATCATTGTTAATTGCATATACCATGAGTGCATAGGTTCCGTATCGGATATTGGTATACTGGATATCACCGGAAGTGGAAAGTTTCCAGTTATTGTCGTACCCATTAAGCTTGTAAAAGAAGGATTGGGTAGGTGTTTTTTTATAGCTGATTAATCCAAATTGCACGTGAAAATCATTTTGATCATAATTCAAAAGCAAGGTATCTCTTAAAGAGAAATTCTCGCCGCTAACTGCTATTGATTTAATAAAAACAGGTGGAGGTTGTGTATTTTTGGATAGGTTTTCAGGATTGAAAAAAAACAGTGTCGTTTTTCCTCCACACCAAATACCCCGATCAAAATAGATAAGGCGGTCTATCTCCATGTCTGCTATTCCGTGATTCTTGTCATAGTTAACAATGCTTGTTTTTTGTATTTCTTTAGACGGTATTAATCGGGATAAACCGGCATATGTTCCGCACCAGATTTCACCGTTCGGCGTTGCAATGCACGTATTCACTTTGCTGGAGGGTAATCCGTTTGATTCATTGAATACATGAAGCTGTTGATGCGTATCATAACAAAAAAGGCCTTTTTCATTACTTGCAAACCAAAAATTTCCGGCAGAATCTACTGTAATGCAATTTATTCTTGTCTTCAGTTCTTTTACATCTGGTAAAAAAGGAATGTATTTTTTATTTTTACGTTCAAAAAGCCCGGCATTGGATCTGCTTGCAACGATAACGCGTTCGTCAGGTAATCGTGTAACGATGTTGATAGCAAATCTCGTGGTATCTTTCAACATCAACTTTCCATCGTAAATGATAAATGTGTTTGACAGGCCTGCTGCTAATACCGTATCATTGGAAAGATTTATCAGATGTCGTATCCCTAAATGAAAATATTTATTAGTAGAGGGATGAATAATATTTTGGAATAACTCAGTTATTTTTCTATTTTTTACGGTAAAGGTCTGATTGCCCACCCCCAAATACTCAACTTGTTTAACTTTTGCGTAAGCTATAAATTTGGATTCCTGAGGTAAAGAAGTTGGGATTTTTTCGATACGTACCGAATCAGTAGCTGGAGTAGTTAGCAATTTACCTGATTCCAAAACAATGGTCAACTTTTTATCAACTATTTTAAAATCCCGTGCTTTTTCATTGATCGCATACACATGTTTGTTCATACATTGAAAAATACCTTTTTCCTGCGTACCTGCCCACAGGGTGCCCTCTTTATCCAGCAATATAGCAGAAACACTTAATGAGCGTAAAGAGCGAAGAGGGGGCTTACTTAAGTCCCCATTTTTAAATAAGTAAAGTCCATCTCTATCGACACCTGCCCATAAATCTCCATCTTTGTCTACATACAATTTAAAAATCTCTTTGGAGAAAACATAGTGTCCAATCTCTTTTCGATTTTTAACAGCATATACTAAATTTCGGTATACCATATACACGGTTCCATCATTTCCCATTTTGGCAGTATTATACAATCTATTGTAGTCACCTCTGGCACCTTTTAACGAAAGGGTAACAACTGTGTCAATCATAAAAATTTGATAGGAGATAGTATCCATTTTAAATTTTGGAAACCATCCGCAATCCATTAGTTCCGTGGGCTTTAATTTGTTTTGAATAATGGCCTGAAAGAGGTGACCTTCACAGAATTTACCGCGCTGCACAAGGATGTCTTTGTAATTGTCTTTTGGTGGAATTTTCAAAAAGCCAGGCCCGTAGTAGGAAAGAAACAAGGTGTCTTTTTCGCCAACAAAAAAGTTGGTTGAAATCGTTTGAGACTTATCCCAATTTTTAATAACCGGGTTAGCGGCAATGGAAACAAAGTGCCCCTTGTCGAAATAACAAAAATAGTTAGAAAGCGTATTGAACCAGATTCTGTTTTTAGAATCCATCTGCATTCGCAACACCACATTTTCCGGCAGTCCGTCTTTTACGGTATAGGTTGTTAAATTAGTTCCATCGTATTTGCAAGCACCGGCATCGGTTGCAATCCAAATGAATCCTTCTGCATCTTCGATGATTTGATGCACTTCCGTGGAAGGAAGCTTCAATTGAAGATTTTCAAATGATAACTCCTGGGCTATACTGCTGATGGAAAGGATTAAAAAGACAAGAAAGTAAAGTCGCTTCATTTAAAAATTCATCCTTGTGAGGATGGGTATTATTATTCTAATTTTTTTAACAGCGCTTCACAATCGGTTTTTGCTTTTTTATCATCGGGACTTACAGGCGTTATTTCCAATGCTTTCTTCGCCCATAATTTGGCTTCAATGTCTTTTCCCATCTCCTGATAGGTAACAGCCAGTTCATATTGATGAACCATGGCTTTCGGTTCTATAGCAATTGCAGAGATAAACGCTTTTACCGCATCTTCATACGATCCGCCCGGAGGAACACCTCCAAAAAAAGAATTGATCATGGCTTTCTCTATCATATTAAAACCCGCAATGGTACGATGCCATCTGCCCAATATATGGAAAGCACCTGCTAATCTTGGATTTAACGAAATGGATTTATCCACTTCAGCTTTTATCAATTTGGCATTCGCTATTTTTTGTTTGGAGCTTGCATTTTCATTGATACGCCCTAATGCCATTGCATACGTATAATGTGCATCAGCACTATTGGGATTTTTTTGAATGGCTTTTTTTGCTAAGTATTCTGCTTTTTGATAATACCCCTGCTTTTCTGCGTCTGGTGCAAAGAAGTAACCTGCTTTCGTGTAGCAAAAACTGGCGTTTGTTAAATAGTTAATATTGCTTGAATCTGTTTGCAGCAGCTTTTGAAAGGCGATCAAGGCCTCCTTGTAATTATATTCCGTTTTTAATTTTACAGCTTTGTTATATTGCTCTTCTGCAGTTTGTGCAGTTGTACAAATCGTTAACAACAAGAATGGTAACGTTAATTTTAATGTCTTTAAAATCATGTTGTCCTGTTTTTAATGTTTGTTTTTATGATGCTCACTTTTTGTTTTTACATTTTCTTTTGCTTCGTCTAGGGAGTGGGAAGAGTGTAAATCCTTTCCATCTTTAGAGAGTAGAGCCAGGTGACTATAGAATTTTTTTAAGACAAGCAATTCTTCATCGGTTAAATCTTCAATGGATACCAGTCGGTTGCTGGCTCTTTCTTCACAGGCAATCAGTTCGTTCAGTTTTAATTGAATGGCCGTTGTATCCTTGTTTTGTGATTGCTGAATAATGAATACCATGATAAAGGTTATAATGGTAGTACCGGTATTGATCACCAACTGCCAGGTATCAGAGTAATTGAATACAGGCCCGGTAACCAGCCAAACAATGATTAATGTCATAGCCGCAATGGTTGCAAAAGGGCTACCGGTTGCCTTTGTCATTTTTGATGCAAACTTATTATATCCTTTGGAGAAACTGCTTACTTGTTTTGTATCTGTACCCGGTTGTTGATCTGTCATAATTGAAAAATTAAATGTGAAAATTAAAACGCACGATTGATGCTACATATAAAACGGTATTGAACAAAATCTTTTTCATTGGGTGGTTTCCTGTTTAGGAAAAACGGAAAATCAAAACGAATGGTCAATGGGTTCACTGTTTGCAGGATTCCAAATTTTTTGATCGTTAGCGCACAACCCAATCCCGCATCTACTCGTACTTCACTCATTTTTAAAACAGCATCTGTAGGTTGGTTGTAATTGATGGCGCCTGCATCTCCAAACGCGTAGGTTACCAGTTTAAATGTATTGGTGATCCAGTTTTGTTTTTTTATTTTAAAAAGACCGCTAAACTCTAAT
>DASRRA010000056.1:0-1725 GCA_035696085.1 Bacteroidia bacterium
AAAGCGTAATGCAAATCGCCTGCTTACCTTGGTAAATCAGCTATTGGATCTTTCTAAACTTGAGGCCAATAAAATGGAATTAGTTTTACAGAAGGGTGATTTAAAACAATTTTTACTTGTAACAGCATCATCATTCAATTCATTAGCGGAAAGCAAGGGAATACTTTTCAAATGGAATATTCAACTTGACTTAGTAAATGCATGGTTTGATTCCGATAAACTGGAAAAAATCATCAACAATATCTTGTTCAATGCATTTAAATTCACACCACAAGGCGGAACAATTATCTATACAATAAATTTAACAGAAGATACTAAGGACCTGGTATTGAACATTACAGACACGGGAAAAGGAATTCCGACAAATGAGCAACGTCATATTTTTTCGCCATTTTATCAATCACAATATGATGGTGATGATCAGCCCGGCACAGGTCTTGGATTGTCGTTGGTGAAAGAATTAGTCAAACTATATAATGGTGAAATCGATTTGATAAGTGCAGTGAATCAAGGCACCTCGATTACAATCACGCTTCCACTTACCATAGAACGGCTTCCATCGTCTGCCAGGGTAACTGAAAGACAACCGTATGTCACATCGAACATGCTGCATACTGATTATGCTCAAAAAGAAACAACCAATCCGATTGGTGCGGAGGTAGAAAAAGTAAAGGAAATAAAAGCTAATCAGGATTCAATACTTGTTGTGGAAGACAATGAGGATTTGCGAAACTTCATCTCATCCATGCTACAGGACAGATTTACAGTTTTAACTGCAAACAATAGTGAAGAAGGCTTTACAGTAGCCACTGAAAATATTCCAGATCTCATAATCTCAGACGTAATGATGCCCAAAATCGATGGCATTAGACTCGCTGACAAACTAAAGAATGACGAACGGACAAGCCATATTCCGCTGGTGCTACTTACCGCTAAAGCTGACATAGAGTCCAGAATTATTGGTCTGCAAAAAGGTGCTGATGACTATATAGCAAAACCGTTTTCGATAGAGGAACTGACAGTAAGAATAGTTAACCTTATTGAACAACGGAAAAAATTAGCGATTAAATACAGCGCTGAGTTAGCTACTCCTACTCTCAGTGTTCAAAAGGAACTTTCAATTGACGAGAAATTTCTGTTAAGAGCTAAACAAATAGTAGAGGAGCATATCAGCGATTCTAGCTTTGGAGTGGAGAAAATGGCTGAAAAGATTAATTTAAGCCGGGCCCAGCTGTTTCGAAAATTGAAAGCCATTAGTGGAATCTCTCCGAATGAGTTCATTAACGAAATTCGCTTGCAAAAGGCAGCTCACTTTATCCATTCAAAAGCAGATACAATTGCCCAAATTGGATATTCCGTAGGCTTTAATGAGCAGTCTTATTTTGCTAAATCTTTCCGCAAAAGATTTGGCGTTTCACCTAGTGAATACTCAAAAAAGGAAATCGCAGAAGAGACACCAACCTGCGGAAAGTTGTTGCAGGCATAGCCCACCATACCGCTTCTTCTATGAGAACTTGGACATACAAGCACATCTGAGAAAAAATCTGTGCAAGTAATAGTATATTGTGCTGACCTTAACGAATTATGAAGGCCTTAATTTCCTTTCAACTCGTCATAGCATTATTTATTTTTCACGCTAAAGGCTTGTGCCAAACACAAAACCTAAAGCTAAATAACGATTCTGCGCAATATTTTTTAGATATAGGCCAGACTACGAAGGCATAT
>DASRRA010000057.1:0-6680 GCA_035696085.1 Bacteroidia bacterium
CTTTCCATGCACCTCTATATGTATCAGATCCTTTGCAAGCATATAATAAGGTTAAGCAAAACACCAGTACATAAATCCCAATTCTTTTCATAGTTCTTTTAGTTTGTTAGGCCGCAAAGGTATTCCATTTTATTTTATAAATAAAAGCTTATTGAACAATTTCAGGCCGTTAAAATGCTCGAATGAACCGTTCAATAAAAACTTAAATTTAGGACGGATAGATTTATTCTTTAACGATCTTTTTATAAATAGTTCCTTCCTCATTCGTAAAAGCTACTATATAAATCCCCGGAGCTTCTTTTTCCATTTCAATCTCCAAATAATTATACTCTGTTTCTTTTGAAAACAAAACACAACCTCTTGCGTCAATTATTTTAACGGTTCCATTCGTGAACGTACTGATTGAAAGTGTTGAAGAAACAGGATTGGGGAATACATTCATAATAGTTGTATTAACAACACTATTATCAACAGCTGTTGCGGGTGCATATTCATAAGCACCAATATCAATTGTTCCATTCACAGGCCTGTTGCGTTTATTGCTATTGTGAACATATTCTGAAACCGCCGTAAGCGGATAAGATCCTGCCGTACCCGGATTGCTTCCTTTTCCAATTACCCTGGCATTGGCCAGTAATTGATAATCATAATTGGAAGCATTTACGAATCCTATCGCTGTTCCTGTGCTAACGAAATTGGAAGTGGTATCCAATGTAGTTGCTGTTCCGCTTATGAGCGTTCCTGAACCGGCAAAAATATTATTCACCATTTTTAAAACGCCTGTGCCTGATTGAATATTTACAAAAGATCCGCCCGAGCGGTCGTTAATAATGGTGTTATTTACAATAAATATATTCTGTGGTGCCGGATTAGATAATCCTTCCAATCCATATCCAATCAAATTAGAATTATCTGTATTGGCGCCTTGTTCGATGACATTACCAATAATAATGGCTGATCCACCATTGGGTAAATCAATGTTCCGGCTAGCCGTTCCGGTGGCTTCATCCGTTATACGGTTGTATAGAATGTAATTATTTTGCGCACGGCTTTTTATCTCATGTCCAATTTTTGCATGGTGGGTATAACAATATCGAAGGGTAAAATTTTTCATGGTTCCAATGTACATGTTGTGCGAATACCCATCTCCCTTTCCATTGTTTGCAAACTCACTGAATTCAACCAATACATCGGATGTTCCGTTAACAGGGTCATTGCAAAGAATGCCGTTTTCATTATCATGAAAATAGCAATGTTTTACTGTAAAGGATCCACCCTGCCCTCTTATTCCAGCACCATTAGCGTCTGGATTTGCAGCTCCTGAGAATTCAATATATTCGGTTGTTATATTGTTTCCATTAAAATTCCAAATACCCTTACCAGAACATACGACATCTTTTATATGTGCCATGCCTCCAATCCCTCTTAGCAATAAATTATTTTTGTTCCAGGTAGCACAATCAGAGTAGGCTCCTGCATCAATATCAACTGTGTCGCCATCACTCACCAATCCTGCCACCTGGCTGGGCAAGGTATATGTTTTGGTTGAGCCTACTTTATAGGTTTTGGAAAAACAGTTTAAGGCGATAAGTAAAAAGGAAAGTATAACGCAGGAGTGTTTCATAGACTTATTTAAAATGATTGTTGTACGAAAGTTAATGAAAATAAAGTATACATTTGTATCACCTCCAATGATCAGCTTAAAAAAAAGCTCATGAATACAAACTCCAATAACAACTACGATCCTTCCAAATGGAAATACGGAATCTTTTATTACAATAAGGAAGATAAACGGTTATGGGTTCCGAAACGAGTACCATGGACGGGATTTACATTAAATTTTGCGAATCCTTATTCACATGTGGTGATGGCCATCATTATCCTGTTTGCTACGCTTTTTCCGCTGGTAATTTCCAGAATCAAAGGTTAATGCGTTCCATGGTTTTAATAAAGATCCGTGGCATACAATTAAAAAAGGAAGCACAAGAAATTGGGGCCGGTGTACTTTTGTTTTTAGGAATCTTATGGGTACTTATTTATGGTGCTTACTATGGTTATCAACATTTGCCTTTTCCTGCCTGTTTAACTGCTGGGCTTTTTTTTATTTGCTTAAGCATTCAGTTGTCACGAAAAGATAAATCATTTGTATACAACTGCATTGAAAATCCGAAAAGAGAAATTTACATGGAATATAGTATTCTTACTGCTCCCTTTTCATTACCTGCATTGCTCACACCCAGCTGGTTTTTATGCCCTTTACTTTTAATTAGTCTAGCAATCATTCCCTTATTCAAATACACTGTAAAACAAAAAACCTATTTCAAAAAAATATCCCGTTTCATCTCGCCGAAGGCATTTGAATTCATCAGCATTTTCAGAAAATCATTTTTATTTTTTATTCCACTTTATATACTTGCCCTTGCCTTTAGCTGGTTCCGTATTTTGCCTTTAGTTTTGTTATGGCTCTTCGTTACTTCTGTTGCATCCAGTTTTATGGAATGTGAACCTTTAAACATCTTAAGAGAACACGATGCTTCTCCTGCATCATTTTTAAAGCAAAAAATAATTCTAAATACCAAATATATTTTTGTGTTACTCCTTCCAATTGTACTCATCAATACTCTTTTTAATCCGGAATTCTGGTTGTTTAATTTATTGTTCATACCTGCACAGTTGGCTTTATTGAGTCTGGCTATTTGTTTAAAATATTCCAACTACGAACCCAATAAACTATTTATCGGAAATAATCTAATGCTTTCCTTTGTCGCATTGGCTGTTATCGTCCCTTATTTTCTTCCTATTCCACTTTTAATGACCATTGCCAGCTATAAAAAAGCAACCAATCATCTTAATACCTATTTACATGATTAGTATAAAAAATTTAACTGTTCAGTTTTCAAAAAATGTGGTGCTGGATAATATCTCTATCGATTTTCCATCCAATCGTATCTATGGTGTTGTTGGTTTAAATGGTGCCGGTAAAACCACTTTTTTTAACAGCCTTTCCACCAATCTAAAAATAGACAGCGGAAGTATTACTGTGCACTCACAACTGATCAATAGCAGGGATATTGCTTATTTGGAAACCAACAATTTTTTCTACTCACGCCTTACAGGTGAAGAATATTTGAACATCTTTCAGCAAACTAATCCGGATTTTAATTTAGATACATTACAGGAATTTATGCAGTTACCCCTGGATGAACTGATCGAATCGTATTCAACAGGAATGAAAAAGAAATTGGCACTCCTGGGTATACTTAAACAAAAAAGGTCCATCTTTTTATTGGATGAACCTTTTAACGGGCTAGATCTGGAAACGAATAAAATACTTGAATTGATTATTGTGACACTCAAAACTAAAAACAAGACCGTATTTTTATCGTCCCATATCATTGACCCTTTACTAACTGTTTGCGATGAAATTCACTTTCTGGAACACGGAAAATTCACAAAGAAATTTGAAAAAGCCGATTTTAATAAAATTGAAGACGAACTGTTTCGCAAACTAAAAACAGCCGCACAGCAAAAAATAACAAACGCCATTTAGTACATTCCCCTGTCACTGCTATCTGCATCTTCCTTTAAGATATATGGGATATTAAACTGAACACTTGTTCCCGTTGGTGTTCCACCCTCTTTCTCAAGATCATTTATTTGAAAGGCATATCGTGTATGAAACCGTTCGTGTAAATATTTCAAACGTTCCTGTGTTATAGAAATACCTGAGCAGTTATGATTCATGTGTATCAGTTTTTTATCCCGACCTGCTCCATCATCTTTCACGATACAACACAACTCATTTTTCACAAAACTGATTTTAATCTGCAAATGTGAAGACGATTTTTTGTTTTGCAGTCCGTGCTTTATTGCATTTTCTACAAATGGCTGAATTAAAAGCGGTTGAATTAAAAAATCGGAAGCGTTGATTTTTTCATCTACATCTATTTCGAGTTGATGCATGTTTCCTAGTCGGAGGAACTCCAATTCAATGTAATGGATCAACGTACACAAATCTTCCTCCAGCGTAATATACTTCCTTCGGGAATTGTAAAGCGTTTTTCGAATAAGCTGTGAAAATTTATTGAGGTAGGCTCGGGCTGTTTCCGAATTATTTTTGACCAAAAAATATTCGATCGATGCCAGCACGTTAAAAATAAAATGATGATTCATTTGAGCACTTCTCAACTCCAGCTCCAATTGCCTAATCTGCTCATTTTCTTTACTTTGCTTCTTGTAATCCGGCTCCTTTTTGCTAATCATATTCTGTAAGGCTTGAATTTACACAAATATGGTCGACTCAAACGCAAATGTCAATAATCATAAAGGAGTATTTTATCTACTTCTTTTGGAGTAGAATAAGCTGTAAGCAATTAATTATGAATAAAATATATTTAAATCCAGGTATCTATGTGGTTAAACAGAATTAACCACATAGACACTTAGGCTTAATAGTTAAACAGCTGTCAACAGTTGTTCATACTCTTCCGGCATTTTATTTTGTTGTTCTTTTCTTTCTTCATACGTTCGAATACTATTGCACAAAACTTCGTATCCTTTATCCAATTGTTCGGTGGTCATTCCTGCTGTAACAGTCATGCGCACACGCCCTAATTTTCTGGGAACAGCAGGATAGGGTATGCTGTTAGCCAGTACGCCGTTGTCACCCATAATTTTCGTGATATCAATAACTCTTTTGAAATTTCCAAGAATAATAGGAAATATGGCCGTTTGTGCATTTCCTGTATTCAAATCCGAAGCGCTTATCAGAGATCTGAAATATGAAATATTTTTCCATAAATTATTTTTATGGGTGATATCTTCGCGAATGATTTTTATAGATTCCAGTGCAGCGGCGTTGGAAACCGCAAGCGGAGCAGTTGTAAAGAAATGAGGACGGCTGGCTAAACTTAAGTAATTGATCAGGTCTTTTTTACCGGTCACAAAACCGCCGGAAACACCAATTGTTTTACTAAGTGTACCAACTAAAATATCAATTGTTTCAGGTGGCATATCAAAATGATCCAGGATACCCAATCCATTTTTTCCAATTACTCCAAATGCGTGTGCTTCATCCACCATTAACAACGCATTGTATTTTTTACACAAAGCTGCTATTTCCGGAATGTTAGCAATGTCTCCGTCAACGGAATAAACACCGTCAACAACCACTATTTTATTGGTATACTGCCTGTTTACTCTGTTCAGGATCATTTCCAATGAACGCATGTCATTGTGTTTGAAGAGCATTTTATTTTTATCCGCTACCCCATCCATAATACTTGCATGCGCAAACATGTCGACGATAGCAATATCGTTACTTCTTAACAAAGCACCTAATACACCAATATTTGTCATAAAACCTGCTGGAAATACAAGCGCCTTTTTATAACCAAATGTATCGGCAATTTCATTTTCCAAATCAATTTTCATTTTTGTTAAGCCCGAAGCATTACAAGCAGCACCGGCACCAACACCATATTTTTGAAGTGCTTCCATGGCAGAATTAATTACAGCAGGGTGCTGTGACATGTTCAAATAGTCGTTGGACCCAAAGTTCAACATCTTAGTCACTTTGTTATCAGATAAATCAAACACTTCTTTTTCTATTGCACAGCCATTCAATGAGTAACGCTTGTACGTAAGCATTTTATTTTCTTTCATGTCATCTTCCCAACTGTTCAAAACGTCTAATCTTTCTTGAATGGATAATTTATCCAGGTTAGGATCTGCAAGCACTTCATACAACGTGTACTTTGTTGCATCGATGTTATTAAAATGGGATAGTTCCAAGAGAACTTCGTTGGAACTTTTAAGCGGGTAATAAGTTTTCATGCGATAGTTAATTTAAAAAGTAATCTGCGTATATAATTACACAAAATTAACTATATAATGTTAATGAATGGTGCTTAATTGGTTAAGATTAGCGTCGGAATGACACCACTAAGGTATAAAGCTGATTTACAAAAGATTATGCCAAATTTTTAACATTCGGTTATATTCGTAAACCAATTACCACAATATCATCTGTTTGATTGGTGTGTCCTTTCCATTTATGATGGACATCATGCAAATGTTTCTGTTGTTCATACATTGTTTTTTCTTGTATATCCAGGAGCTCACGCTTAAACTGACTGCTTTTGAATTTCTTCTTATTCACATAGTCAAACTGATCGGCATATCCGTCAGAAAATAAGTAAAACGAGTCTCTCGAAAACACGTCCATATTGAGGTTGGTGAAAGAAGACTCGCGGTAATTGAGCCCTATGATATTTTTAGTAGCCTTAAATGAATATAATGTATAATCACCTTTCGTTTCTTTTTCAGAGTATCCTGTTGCCTCAGGATATTGATTACCTCTTACCAAAATTAAAGGCCTGTTTGCACTTGAAAATTGAAATGTTGAATCCTGGTAATTCACCACGCAAATACCTAAATCAATCCCGTCATGTGATTCGTCACCTGAACTATTATTTTGCAGATAGGAAATAAACTTACCTCTCAGTTTCTCCAATATGCCAGCCGCATTTAATTCCTGCCCTTCCTGGCTTACAATTTCTTCCAATAAAGAAATACCTATAACACTTAGAAATGCCGCCGGAACACCATGACCGGTACAATCTGCCACCACCACAATTCCATAATTTCCCTTTTCCTTTATCCAGTAAAAATCTCCACTT
>DASRRA010000058.1:0-5926 GCA_035696085.1 Bacteroidia bacterium
CTACATATACATTTCCAAGTTTATCGGCAACTATTCCTTTTGGGCCATTGAATTTTGCGAGACCGGCAGCACCATCTAAATCTCCCGGAGAAAGCGGTGTTCCGGCAAAAGTAGTTACCGTATATCTTTTTATATAGATAAATCCAACACTTCTGTTGGAAGTTAACTCATCATCAATGTCTACACTTACCGGTCCGCTTCCACAATTGCGGGGAACCTTAGCGCGTACCTGACTGCTGTTTTCGGAAATGACTTCTGCAGATACATCATTGATTTTAACGATGTTGCCACTTGCACCGAATTGACTACCATTAATGGTAACGGTGTCTCCTGCATGGCCTGAAGCTGGAAAGACATTATCCACAATAGGGCAAACAGGGCATTCATCCTTATCCTTCTTTCGGCAGGAAGATAGATAAACCACTCCCAGGATGATGATAAATAGGCGATATGAATTCATTGTGTCTGTTTTTATTCAATAATAACTTTTCTGATAGTATGGTTCCTTCTGTCAGCTATATAAAGTATAGCATTGTTTTTTTTATCAAATACCAAATCCGTCGGGCCATTCAATGCAGCTCTCGTTCCTTCTCCATTTTGAGATCCCGGTTGTAATGTACCAATAACTGTTGTCACATTGTTTTGTGCATCTATCATTCGTATCATATTGTTCTCCGTATCGGCAATAAAAATTTCTCTTTTTCCATTCATGTTTCTCACCGCAATTCCGGCTGGATTGTTAAACATAGATTTGGATAAATCAGCATTCAGAAAACCTTGCTTTCCATAACCTGCGAAATCACTTACTTCACCGGTTGACAAATTTACCTTACGGATTTTGGCATTGCCTGCATCTGCAATCAATAACGTTTGCGCATCGTATAGCACCATTCCTTTTGGATTGTAAAAGCTGGCTTTTAACACATTTCCATTTTGTCCACCTGGTGCGCCGGTACCCGCAAATAAAGTCACATCGCCTTTCGCATTTACTTTTCGTATCCTATAATTGGCGGAGTCAACAACCAGGAACGTATTATCTTCCAGCATAAGCATTCTCCCCGGAAAATTAAAAGAAGCAGCTTCCCCATTCCCATCTGCATATCCTGGTTTAAAAGGGTTTCCGCACGCCTGTGTTACAAAGCCAATAGGAGAGTAGTTGCGCACACTGTGATTTTTATGATCACTGATAAAGACAGAATTACTTGCATTAATTGCTAAACCACAAGGCCCATTGAAGAGAGCGGATAATCCATCGGGACTATTTCTAAAACCAACGCTATCATGTCTGCCAGCAATCGTTTTAATAAAACCGTTACTGATTTTTCGTACGCAATTATTTCCTTCATCACAAATAACCAAATTGTTTTCAGCATCCATAGAAAGTACAGAAGGTGAACGAAGAAATACATATGTAATGGCTCCATCATACCACCCCGGTGATCCTGCCATTCCTGCATACGTAGAAACAGTAAAGCGGTAAATTTCTGTAAACTCTTTATCCTCGTTGGAACTTAATTGATCAGAACGTTGAACAATGACTGGCCCTGTTCCACAATTTGCCGGAACATAAGCAATGATGCTGGTTGGGCTTTCAAAACTTGTTTTCGCTTCCTTGCCATTGAATGTAACATGATTGCCGGATTCAGAAAAATTAATCCCGGTAATTGTTATCGTATCATTTACGCTGCCAATGGTTTTGGATAGGGATGATATGACCGGACACTCCATGCATGTTTTTACGTCTTCTTTTTTCGAGCAGGAAAAGAGAAAACAGCCAAACAGGGGAAGTAGAAAATAAATTATTGACGTTCGTTTCATGTTGATGTACTAAAGTTAAAAATTAATCAAACGTAATTTTTTTGATGCAATGGTTTCCGCAATCGGCCACGTATATGTTTCCGGCTTTGTCCATGACCATTCCTTTTGGACGTTTTAAGCCAGTTGAAACCAATGTTGTGATAACCCTTGCAGGGCTGCATTTTATGACCCTGTTGTTCTCCGTATCTGCTATGAATGAATTACCGGCATCATCTATTACCAAGCCCATACAAAAATTTAAACCGGCGTTTTTATCAAGCACAATTTGTTTAACGGTATCGGTAAGACTATACTTATAAAATTCTGTTTCATAAAGCCCGTGTGCATTAATAGCTCTGATAGCGTAGATGTATCCATTCTTTAAAGAAATAACAGTACCCGCATCATTTACAAATCCCTGGTGCCCTTTAGCTGGTGTATAATGATTGATATCGTAAAAATTAGTTGACAAATTGGTAGTTTGGCGACCGATGTAAAATTCACCCATTTTATCTACAACCACACAAACATGTTTTTTGTTAGCATCAAAATCGTAATTGTATAGACTTGGTACGGTTGCGCCTGGTGTCAATTTGAGCATGATTGTTTTGCCCGAATTGCCAGGTGTGAAGTTGGATATATACAGTATACTGTTTTGATCAACCGCGATAGCAGTTGGATTGTTTGCTTGTGTATTGGTATCGGTAAGCACAGTTGTTGAACTTGTTGCCATCGTTAATTTTGAAACCTGAAGCGTGGTGCTGTCCAGTACATAAACGTTGCCGCTTGGATCGATTGCAAGTTGAGAAGGTGACTTAAAACGTGTAGCTGCGAAAGTGGTTCCGTTTATCGTTGTTCCGGATTGGAAAGAGACACCAGCTACCGTTGTGACTTGGGTTTGCGCATCGTACGTAAACGTAGGCCCGTTCTCTGAATACAATTCATCATCCAGTTTAACTTCTACCGGTCCTGTTCCGCATTTACCCGGTACCAATACCCGGAGCTCCGTAGTACTTCCGCTAAGCATGGAAGAAGGAGCTACTGCCGTACCATTAAAGGTTACAATATTATCGGTGAGTGTACTGCTGAAATTTTTTCCTCTGATTGAAATTGTATCACCTTTCTTTCCAGTATTAGGAAATAATTCATCGACTTTTGGGCAAACCGGACATTCATCTTTGTTTTTCTTTCTGCAAGAAAAGGCAAAGCAAATGGTATAAACCGCAATCAATAAGATAAGGATCTTTTTCATAATATATTTATTTAAAATCTATTCGAACGAAACTTTTCTGATTTTGCAATTAAAATTATCAGCGATATAAATGGCATTTGCATTCTTTGCATAAATAAGATATACTGGGTTGTTATAGGTTGCTATATCAACACTCCCATCTGTTGATCCTGTTAATGAAAGATCTCCGGAAAAGTAAGAAACTTCTCCCGTGGCCACATTCATTTTTCGCATAAAAGTAGTTATAAAACTATCAGAAAAATAGATATTGTTTCCTTCATAATCAACCGCAAGACTCCTTGGTTTTTGAAGTTGCGCGGAGGTACCGATTCCATTCTTAATTGATTCTGTTCCATCACCTGCAATTGTTGAAACAGCGCCGTTAGCTAGTTTGCGGATGCGGCTATTGTTCCAGTCGGCAATATATAGATTCTTATTCTTGTCAATTGCCAGTGAAGCAATATAATTGAACTTTGCGGAGGCTGCAGGTCCGTCAAAAAAACCTACGGTGGAAGTTCCCGAAATAGATGAGACAGTTGAAGTTTTTACATCCATTTTCCGGATGTAAGAATTTTCTCCAATGTAAAAGTTATCCTCATCGATAATCATGGATGCAATACCGCTAAATCTTGCTGCTGTTCCAACTGCATCCACATGGCCAGGTGTTCCTGAAAGACCTGCAACAGCTTTAAGTGAAGTAACCACCCCTGTTTCCACTTTAGCAATATAATCAGAAAAGGCCAGGTATATATTGCCATATGAATCGCAGGCACCTGCCTGCACATAATCACTTGTTGTTATAATCTTTTTCAAGCCGCCACTGCCGATTCTGCACAGGTCGGTTCCATTGCTTATCACATATACATAGCCTCTTGGTTCATCCAAAAAAATATTATCCGGAGAATAAATATTTGCTAAAAGCGGGTCTGTGTTTTCCAGAGTGCCACTACTGCATTTCCCGGCAAATGTGGATACCACGTTTACAAAATCATACACAAAAGCAGTTGACGATTCACCATATAATTCATTATCGTAATAAGCACGTATCGGTCCGGTGCCACATTTTTTTGGTATCACTGCCATCGCTTCTCCATCATTCTTCACACTTACGTATTTCGCCGGCATACCATTGAAATCAAAATTAAGTGACAAGCCATCCGGGTTTGTTTTAAAATTTTTTCCGCTGATGTAAATGGTGTCCAGGTATTTACCATGACCGGGTGTAAAGCCATCTATAACCGGACAAACGGGGCATTCATCACTTTTATCTTTTTTCCTGCAGGAGATTGAGAAGCAAAGGATAGAAATTCCTAAAAACGTTGCAATAATCTTTTTCATGGTATGCGTATATTTTGCTCTTGCTCTCCACTAAGATGAGGAGAGCAAGAACGGTGTTTAATGTTCCATAATGGAAGAGTTGATACCCAAGGCAATCGCAATTTCTGTAGATGCCTGTGTAAAATTCCTCACGGATGCTGCAGTTGCTGCATTTTTAACAGCAGTACGGTTGTTCCAATAGCATTGAATTAAATCGGCGTTCATACCATTGTCAAACAATTGATTGAAAGCAGATAGAGATGTAGAAGAAAATCCGGTAAAATAATCAGCATATGCTAAGGGCAACAAATATTCTTTTCGGTCGGGAAAATTTGCACAGCTCGGAAAGGATTGCGCCTGCATGCTTTCCGGTAATCCTGCCTGACACAATCCAGTCATCATCGTTTGAAGATTCCCATTTCCAGAGAAAACAGACGTTGGTCCAAGATTGTATTGTTTTAATGCGCGCGCCACTCGCGTAAAACTAATGTTATACATGTAGGCTAATAAAATATTGGCTATAACCATTTCATTATGCACAATAAAACGAGCGGGCAATTGGCTCAGACGGTACTTTGCATATCCTCCTGAAGTGCTGATCGGTGTTACTCCTGCTGCTGTTAATTGCGTATATAACCAAATGTCATTACTTGCACCCGGTGTTGGTGAGGGAGTAGCCATTTCTACACGGATTTCTCTTGTAGGACTGAACCAGGTTGCTAATGCAGGTCCGTAGCTTTGCGCGCCGCCAAACTGATAAGCAAATGCATTCGCAATACCTTCCATAAAGGCAAATCCCATGGAAGGAACAGCTTCATCGTAGTAATGTGTTCCGTCAGCTCCGTAATGATACCAGCTTCCGTTTACATAAAACGGATGTTGCGGAAATTCTGACATGTCTTGTGTATGCGTTAATTCATGCAACAACACAAAGTTGGCATTTACTGAGCTTTGAGCGGAGAAAAAATGTCTGCCGATGTGAATTTTGCCAAAGTAAGGGCCCGTCTTGGAGTTAGTCGCACATGGCCACTGATAACCGGCTGCATCTACACAATTGATAAATGTGTTCTTTGCAAATGTATTGAAAGGTGCCACATCATTGTACATGAATACAGCCAGTACCTTGTCGCGTATATTTAAAATTTGCTTGAACGCAGATTGAAAACTTTCATCTCCCCCATTTGCTCTGTCGTTTAGTAAGCTTTTTAAAAACGTTACCATGGACGTCATGGAAGCATTTCCACCGAATACATTTCTTGCATCAGACGCGCTGCTGGAAAGTGTCAGCAAACTTTTTGTCGTATCCGTATTTGGGTTAGCAATATAGTAGAATTTTAATTTACTTAAAATATAGGCTCTGTTGGCAGCTGCATCTGCGAAAGCAGTATGACCAAATAAAGTCATGAAAAGCGAAAGTATGACGATCACTTTGCGGCCTGAATTTGTTTTATGTTTGTTCGTTTTCATTACTGTTTATATTGAATATGTTTTCATTATTTAGTTCAATCTTCCATAATGGATGAATTAACACCTAATGCTATAGCAATCTCGGTTGATGCTTGTGTAAAGTTTTTTACACTC
>DASRRA010000059.1:0-1519 GCA_035696085.1 Bacteroidia bacterium
ATGAAGAAGGGATGCTTACCGATTATTTCGGGTCATCAATACCACCAATGAGTAGAGATGTGATTGATGCGATCAATAAAAACTAAATTCTTAAAGAGATCGGAATCATTAATACCTAAAACCAATTAACATGACATACAATGATTTTATCGGCACGTTGGGAGTTGCATTAATCCTGATGGCTTATTTTCTCAATACAGCCCGGCTGATACGGCGGAATGAAAAATTATTTTATACCATGAATATGATTGGCGCTGCGTTAGCTTTTTATGCTTCCCTGCTTATCAACTATTGGCCTTTCGTCATTCTTGAAGGAGCATGGACGCTTGTTTCTATTTATGGATTAATGAGAACAATGAGAATTAAAATAACATAGTGGGTTTTACACCGCACATTTTTCGTGGTAGTTTATTAACTCGATGGGCGTTTTTTCAAATTGAAAACCTCTATAAGTTGTAACGATCTCATCCAATACTTCATCAATTTCTTCTGCTGTTTTCAATGTTACCAACCGGTTGCGGTATTCTTTAATATTGGGCAATCCTTTCAGGTAATTGGCGTAATGCCGGCGCATTTCATTAATACCAACAACGGGATTTTTCCATTCCACCGATTTATGTAAATGTTTCCTGCAAACATAAATCCTGTCTTCGATAGTAGGCGAAGCTAAGTGTTCGCCGGTTGCGATAAAATGTTTGATCTCATTAAATATCCAGGGATAGCCGATAGCAGCACGGCCAATCATAATACCATCTACTCCATAGCGGTTCTTATATTCCAATGCTTTCTCCGGCGAATCAATATCACCATTTCCAAAAATGGGAATATGAATACGCGGATTATTTTTCAACTTGCCAATCAGTGTCCAATCGGCTTCGCCTTTATACATCTGTGTGCGGGTACGTCCATGGATAGCCAGCGCTTTTATTCCGACATCTTGTAAACGCTCAGCTACTTCTTCAATATTTTTTGTATGATCATCCCAACCCAATCTTGTTTTAACAGTAACAGGTAATGAGGTTGATCGCACTACGGCTGATGTTAACCTTACCATGAGGTCAATGTCTTTTAGCACACCGGCACCAGCTCCTCTCAGCGCTACTTTTTTTACCGGGCAGCCAAAATTGATGTCAAGCAAATCAGGATTGGTAGCATCAACAATTTTTGCTGCAAGTGATAAACTTTCTTCATCACCGCCGAATATTTGGATGCCAACGGGGCGTTCGTAGTCAAATATGTCGAGCTTTTGCCTGCTTTTAATAGCATCTCTTATTAAACCTTCAGAAGAAATGAATTCAGTGTACATCAGGTCGGCGCCATTATCCTTGCACACTGCACGAAAAGGAGGATCGCTTACATCTTCCATGGGAGCAAGGAGTAAAGGAAAGTCAGGCAGAGATATGTTTCCAATCTTTAACATGGTTGACCGGTTACCGTTGATGGATGACCGTATAAATAAATATGAGGCGGTCAACGATCATCTGACAACGGTCAACTATTTTTGAACCTGCAAATTTAC
>DASRRA010000060.1:0-2906 GCA_035696085.1 Bacteroidia bacterium
GAAGCAGATGCGATCTCTACTATTCCTCATTTGCTTGGGGAGAATAAAACTCGATGGCTGGCTATTGCTTTCATGTTTCTTTATGATGCACTCATCATCATAAGTTATGGTTTACATTTTCTCAGCTTCATCGTTTTTTTAGCGCTGTTTGCTTCCGCCATTTTGAATACGGTGCTCGTTGCCATGAGTACATCTGAGCGATCAGAATATTTTTATGTAGCAGGAATAGATGGGACGATGATTTTGCAGGGGGTATTGCTGATTGCAGTTTGTTTCACAAACTGACAGAGTTTTAAAACCTGTTAGATTTGGTAAGTTATAGTATTAACAACACAAAAATTCAAACCCAACAGGTTTTAAAAACCTGTCGGTTGTAATCATTACACCGTCTCTTTTTTCAACGCAATTTTCAATGCTTCCGCAAATGCTTTTGCAGTTTTTATCAAATCATCCTGTGTATGTGCTTCGGAAACAAATCCAACTTCATAACCTGAAGGCCCCAAATAAATACCTCTTTCCAGCAACTCTTTGTGCAGTATTCTGAAATATTTCATAGAGTCTCCATCAATTGCTTCTGCAGCACGAATCACTTCTTTGTCCGTAAAAGCAATCCAGAAGATACTTCCAAGCGAATAAATTTTTAATTGAGATGCAATCGCTCCACTGTTTTTAAAAATCTCTTCGATCAAAAATTTTGTTTTTGTTTCCAGGCTCTTATAAAAATCAGGTTTTAAACACTCCGTCAATTGCGCAATTCCAGCTGCCATGGCTACCGGGTTACCGCTTAGTGTTCCGGCTTGGTAAACATTTCCTTCCGGTGAAATGCAACTCATAATCTTCACACTGCTACCATACATCCCCACTGGTAAACCACCACCGATTATTTTTCCGTACGTAATGATATCCGGTTGAATTCCATAATAACCTGCAGCCCCTGTAAAACCAACTCTGAAACCATTGATCACTTCATCAAAAATTAACAGTGTTTTATTTTCTGTACAGATGTCGCGCAAAAACTGCAAATACTCTTTTCGTTGCAATAGCAAACCATTATTGGCCGGAATGGGTTCAATGATGATGCAGGCAATTTGATTTTTAAATTCCGCAAAGGCTTGCCTCACCGCCGCCTCACTGTCTAATGAAACAACGATTGTTTCGTCCACAAATGATTGAGGAATTCCATCGGAAGAAGTGTTTCCGAATGTCACCAAGCCTGAACCGGCTTTTACCAATAACGAATCACTGTGCCCATGATAACAACCTTCAAACTTTAAAATCTTGTTGCGTTTGGTATAGCCACGTGCCAGGCGAATGGCGCTCATCACAGCCTCTGTACCCGAACTTACAAATCGAATTTTTTCAACATATTTATTATTGGATATAATCAATTCCGCCAATTCATTTTCCAATGCTGTTGGTGCTCCGAATGAGCTTCCGTTTTCTACCGTTTTTTTAATCGCATTCACCACCTTTTCATTGGCATGCCCTAAAATCAATGGCCCCCAGGAACCACAATAATCAATAAATTCATTCCCATCTGCATCCCAAATGTGTGAACCTTTACCACGCTCAATAAACAACGGTGTTCCTCCAACCGAACGAAATGCACGTACCGGGGAGTTGACTCCACCTGGGAAATAGGATTTCGCTTTTTCAAATAATGCTTCTGATTTTTCTCGTTTTAGTGCCATAGTGTTGCTTATTGATGGGTGCAAATATATATCTTTGAATCCGATTTTTCTACACCTAAAACCTAAACAATGAGCTCATCTGCACCTACGCTTTTGAAATATGAAAATTCGCTTGACTTTGCGAAGCAAATGGATGCGCTTGATCCTTTGAAAAAATACCGGGAACAATTCTATTTCCCTCAATTGAATAATCGGGATGTGGTTTATTTTTCAGGAAATTATCTGGGGCTTCAACCCAAAAGCACACAGGATCATGTGTTAAATCAAATGGAAGACTGGGCCAGTTTTGGTTATCAGGCCAATCAATATGCACGTACGCCATGGGATACTTATCATATGCAATTAATCCCACCCCTTGCAAAAATAGCTGGGGCACAACCTTCGGAGGTGACGGTGATGAATCAGCTGAGTATTAACCTTCATTTAATGCTGGTGAGTTTTTATCGCCCGGATAAAAAACGATATAAAATTTTATGTGAGAAAGATGCATTTCCTTCTGATCAATATGCGATGGAATCTCAGGTTCAGTTTCACGGATTTGATCCGGAAGATGCCATTATTATGGTGTCTCCGCGTGAAGGTGAATACTGCATACAGCCGGAAGACATTCTTGAAGCAATTGAAAAAAATAAGGATTCATTAGCGCTTGTATTGATTAGCGGTGCTAATTATTATACCGGACAAATTTTTGACATGCAGGGAATTGCCGCTGCAGCGCATCGTGCAGGTGCCCTTGTTGGATTTGATCTGGCACATGCCATAGGAAATGTAAAATTGCAATTGCATGATTGGGATGTGGACTTCGCTGTTTGGTGTTCTTACAAATATCTCAACGCCGGCCCTGGAGGAATAGGCGGTATTTTTATTCATGAACGTCATGTGAAAAATCTTTCCGTTCCACGTTTTGCAGGCCGGTTGGGAGTAGATACTGCGGCCCGTCCTAAAAGAGAAAAAGGTTTTATTCCTACACCTACAGCAGAAGGATGGCAATTGGGTGCGCTTCCTATTCTCCTGATTGCTGCGCATAAAGCCGCACTCGATCAGTTTGAGGAAGTAGGCATAGATGCTTTAATTGCTAAATCTGAAAAATTAACAGGTTATTTGGAATTTATTATCGAGGACTTCAATAATTCAATCACCCAACCATTTGAAATAATTACACCCAGAAAAAAAGAGCAACGCGGTTGTCAATTATCTGTTGCTGCACGTGGGAGA
>DASRRA010000061.1:0-5006 GCA_035696085.1 Bacteroidia bacterium
GCTTTATCAATAACTTCCCTGATGTCCTTAACCCCAGAGTTAATAGCACTCAATGAGTAAAACGGACGCTTAAGTTGATGTGCAATAATATTTGCAAGGGTTGTTTTACCAACGCCCGGCGGGCCCCACAAAATAATGGAAGGAAGTAAATTTGATTCTATTGCGTTACGCAAAATAGCTCCCTGGCCTACAATGTGTTTTTGACCAATGTAGTTATCCAAACTGGTTGGACGCATGCGTTCTGCTAAAGGTGCACTACTCATTTGATACTTATTTCATCCCGTTTTTAATCCAGCATTCTATTTTGTTGATAGTGACATCATCCAATTTTGGTGCACCTTCTGGCATTTTAGGATAATGATGTTCCCATTTGATTGTCCCCAATAGTTCTCCATTATTGGCTGAGCGGATGATATCATTCATGGATTTAAAATTATAACCTCCAGCAGGTCTTGCGCCATGGCAATTGTTGCAATGTTTTGTGAAGATAGGTTCGATATCCGCTGCATAAGTTGGTGATGGTGTGGCGCATACTAGGTCTACGGGTGCAGGTGTTGTGGTGGTTGTTGCCGGTGTAGTTGTTTTACATCCAAAAATAAAAAGAGCGCAGGAAAGTGCAACTGCACCGAAATAAAAAGATTTTGAAATCATAAAATGCTATTGGTTAATATAAATATGTAAGTGACAAATTTACTAAACAAATTTGATTCAATCAGCTGGTGGCAACAGGCGGTTTGTGTTTCCATCTGCGGTGCGACCAAAGCCAATACTGAGGCAGGTGATTGATATCCTGTTCCAGTAAATGAGTTATTTTTTCTGTAATTTCTCCGTGTTTGGTGGAGGCGGAGTGATCCGTTACTTCAAAAAATTCAAAACTGTAATAACCCCGTTTTTCTTTGTTGATGCGCCCGTAAATAACAGGGTAATCATATTCTTTTGCATATTTTTCTGTTCCATAAAGAACAGCAGTATCCTGGTTTAAAAATTTCATCCAATATGCGCTTTTAGGATTTGAAGGGGATTGATCAATGGCAAATATGGTGGCTGTCAGATTCTTACTTTCCTCTTCAAAGATTTGTTTTACTATTTTGGTGGAAATCATATAAAGCCCGTATTTACTGCGGGTTTCCCGCATTTTTTTATCAAAGTAAAGGTTGGATAATGGTTTATAGATGGCAATTGCTTTGTGCTTGATCAATGCATTTACAGCTACCGCAAATATTTCCCAGTTGTTGTAGTGCCCACCGGCTATGATAACACTTTGATTCTTTTCATAATAACGGTTAATAAGCTCTGGATTTTTGCAGATAACGCGTTTCTGAACTTCATTTTCAGAAATCGTAAATGTTTTCAGGCTTTCCAGTATCAAATCGCAAAAATGCCGATAAAATTTTCTAGCAATTGTTGCATGCTCTTTGTGGGAAAGTTGTGGAAATGACTGCTGAATATTCTTCATTACAATCTTTTTACGATAGCCAAGTACATAGTAAAATAGCACAAACAGAAAATCAGAGACACCGTATAGTAATGGAAATGGCAGCAATGAAATGGGGATAATAACAAAATAGTATAATAGAGAATTCAATATCTTCATAAAAAAATCATATTTGTATCCTAAAAATTTTATTAAACAAAGATAAAGTATAGTTTTACACCATAGAATTGTATACTATAAAACTTTAGAGTGATCCATATAAACGTAAAAACTAAAAACTATGAAAAATTCTACAAAATTTGCATCGGTTGTGTTTGCTCTTTGCCTTTTTCTTTCTTCTGCAGTCCTTGCCCAGGCACCAAAAAAGCCAAAACCTGAAAAGAATAAATTTTTAGAAAATAAAACGTTTGAGTCCGAATTTACGGAGGTAAAGGACAAAGGAAAGCCGAAGCCAATTAAAGGGGACTTCATTATAAAAGGAAGCAAAGTACAATGCGATGTTATGGAAGAAAAAGCCGGTTTATCCGTTTCACCTTATCACATAGTATCAGATACCACTTACAAAGATGGTGAAACAGAAATGCACATTGTGGTGTTTGAAGCGACCTATACTGAGGGTAAATCCGAAACAAAAATGGAAGGAACTGTAACCAATAACCAAATCAAGGGAACAGTTACCGAATTTAAAGGTGGCGCTGAAAAGAGAAAATATGAATTTATTGGAACGGAAAAAGAAAAGCCGGGAAAGAAAAAATAAATAAAAAAAGCGGTGTTGATTTCAACACCGCTTTTTTTTAGAATCCATGTTCACTGATTATCCAAACAAGGGCAGCCATTGCGGCTCCTCCGAGTTCCAGCTCCCTTTTATTTACAATTTCAAATGTGTCTGTCGAAGCATGATGGTAGTCAAAATAACGTTGCGAATCTGGTTTGAGTTCAAAGCAAGTCGCACCAACTTCTAACAGCGGCTTCACATCCGTGCCGCATCCATCATCGTTGAAATCATATACGCCATATGGTTCTAATAATGCTCTCCAACTTTTTATTATTGCTTTTACCTCTGGTTTGCCGCTGCTGCTAAAACCGCGAGGAGAAAAACCACCCCCGTCTGATTCAATTGCTGCCAGATGTTTTTCATTTTTTAATTTTGCCATCTCTGCATATTTTTTTCCACCTCTGGTGCCATTTTCTTCATTCATAAATGCAACAGCACGTATGGAGCGTTTAGGTTTTATGCGCAATGCTTTATAGATGCGGAGTACTTCAATGCTTTGTACTACGCCTGCACCGTCATCTTGCGCTCCTTTTCCGGTATCCCATGAATCCAGGTGACCACCAACTACAATATACTCAGTAGGCTGCATGCTCCCTTTTATCTCTCCAATAACATTATATGATCTTTCATCCGGTAATGTTTTGCAACTCATCTTCAAGGTAAATTTCAGGTCTTTATTTATTTTTAAATGTTCACTTAACCAATTTGCCCCGCGTACACTCACCACACATGCAGGAATTTTGTGTAAACTATCTGCATATGTCATAGAGCCGGTATGCGGATGATCATCATCAAGTAGAGAGCAAGAGCGTACAATAACACCAATAGCTCCATATTTCACAGCTTCTGATGCACCTGCCCAACGTTGCTTAATAACATCTCTGTATGCATGAAAGGTTTCTATGTAAGCAGGATCCATCGCTTCATTAAAAAAAACAAATTTTCCTTCAATGGCACTTCTTCCAATTTTTTCTAAGCCTTCAATACCTTTCACTTCTATAATGCCCGCTGTAAGGCCAGCAGATGGGGTTCCTACAGAGCCACCCAGTGCATTTATTGTGAGTTCTTTATTTTCAGCAGGTACATTCGAACTGATTTTTCCAACTTCTTTAGCACCACGTACCCAATGGGGAACCATACATTCCTGCAAATAAACAGTATCGGCACCTGCTTCCTTCATTGCCTTAAAAGCCCAATCCACTGCCTTTTGAGCCTCCGGGGATCCACTCAAACGTCCACCAATTTTATTTGTTAGATAATCCAGGTTGGAATAACTTTTACCATGCCTCAGTGCTTCATCATAAATCTCACGAATGCGTGCGGAGTCTGTTTGTGCAGTTCCTGTTGAAATAAAGAAATAGCTTAACAGCAATAAGAAGAAATGCGAATAGTTTTTCATTATGCAAAATTTAGAGTTGAATGGGGGGACGTAAATCTAAAAATGAAAAGTAATAAATTTACTTTATAAAGTAAAATTCTAATTTACACTTCGCTTACTGGGTGGGAAGTTTATACTGTGCGGTGCGTAGGCCAGAAAAGGTCGCGGGGGTATGGCCTGCTTTTGCGGCTGTCGATAGCCTTTTCTTGAATTTTTGTTTCTTTTTTTTCAAGAAAAAAGAAAAATGAAACGTTTATTTTAAAATAACTTCCGTTATCACTTCACTCCCCACTTCCTCATTCAGCATCTTCACAATTTTTGTCTTTGCCAATGATAACTCATTGCGCAATGCTGCCGAATCAAGTGTTACAAATAATTGTTTATGCTTGATGTATAAATCTGTAGTATGCTTTGCAATCATAGCCCCCATTACCTGTTCCCAGGAGGCGATCAATTTTCGCTCGGCTAATTTACCATCCAGTCTATAGGCTTTTAATAATTGTTCAATGGCTTCTTTTAAAGTATGTTCGTTGTGTTTACTCACGATAATTGTGGTTTGTTTAAAGTGGATAGTTGCTCTGCAGTTCCATTGCTGACGCGGAAAAATTTGAAATCTACAGTTGTTGAATTAAAAAGTTCCGCTAAGCGTGTAGGATGTGTATCGGTAATGAAAAGCTGACCAAAGTGATCGCTGCTTACCAATTCCATTAATTGCTTTACACGAAAATCATCCAGTTTATCATAGATATCATCCAGTAATAAAATAGGAGATAGCTGTTTTAACTGTTTAATAAAATCGTATTGCGCGAGTTTTAAGGCAATTAAGAAAGACTTTTGTTGGCCTTGTGAAGCATACTTTTTTAAAGGATATCCGTCAATTTTAAATTCCAGGTCATCTTTGTGAATACCTACAGTTGTATATTCCATCGCGAGGTCGCGCTGCAAGGCTTTCTCTAGCACCTCTTTGAAGGGCGCATCGTTTTGATGGGAGATGTATTTTAAATCAACTTGCTCTTTACCACCGGAAATTAATTCATAATATTTTTGAAAAATGGCAATGAAATTAGCGATGAAATTTTTACGTTTCTGGTGAATGAGTTCACCATGCTCAATTAATTGATGATCCCATATGGCCAATGAATCATTATCGAAGGCATGATTACCTCCAATCTGTTTCAAAAGCATGTTTCTGTGCGAAAGGACACGGTTATATTGTATAAGCTTTTCCAGGTATTCCCGGTCAAATTGAGCAATCACGCTATCCATGAATTTTCTGCGGCTTTCGCTGCCATCCGTTACCAGTTCCGAATCGGCCGGAGAAATCATGACCAATGGAAACAAGCCAATATGGTCGGCTAAACGGGTATATTCCTTTTTATTACGCTTGAATTGCTTTTTCTGACTTCTTTTTAGGCCGC
>DASRRA010000062.1:0-6065 GCA_035696085.1 Bacteroidia bacterium
ATACAAAATTAGGAAACTATTTACGACAGAATTCTACTAATATATTATATATGGATTCATTTATAATACAACCAACAGAAGATTCTCCGTCGGTAAATTTTGATACGACGACTAATTATTTTGTTATTTCAGGCACTTCCCGTCCTGAAAATTCAAGAACGTTTTATACGCCTATTATCAATTGGATAGCATCTTATGAAGAAATACTGGCTGAACGTAAACAACAGGGAAATCAAACCCCTCTCGTATTTGAATACAGGTTTGATTATTTCAATTCCTCCTCTGCGAAATTCATTTTAGATATTTTATTGATTCTAAAACGTTTTTCGGAAAATGGTTACCCACTTGAAGTCATTTGGAAATGTGATGCCCGGGATGAAGACATGCTCGATATGGGTAGAGAATTTTCTGACATGGCAGATCTACAGTTTGAATACATTCAATATTAATGAGGCGATTGCATTACAAGTACTCCTTATTTTTTATTTTTTTTCTTTTGCTATTCGTGAATAACTCGTATTCCCAGGCAAAGAAAAATGAAACTGCCCGCTTCACACTGTACGGTAAAGTTGTGCTGGATGAAAAACCCGTTGAAAATGTATCGCTCGAAATATCAAGAAACGGACAATTCCTTCGGAAAATACTGACTACCAAAAATGGTAAATATTCATTTTCTATGAACCAGGATACGCTTAATCAGAGAAATGAATACACCATCCACATTACAAAAGATGGCACCGTTCCTAAAACCATTGTTATCAATACCTATATACCGGCCGAACAATACGATGCAATTCCGTATGAATATAACCTCGAAATTACATTGCTGACAACCACTGTTAATGAAGTTATTATCCAACGTCCTTCCGCAAAAATAAAGTGGATCAACTTAGATGACGGTTTTGGTATTGATAAGGTATATGCTAAAATTGTACAAAAAGAAGAAGAAAAATTAAAAGAAGATCCGGATAAATATCTGAAAGAACTTGCACTAAAAAATAAACAGGAAGAAGAGGAGCGTTTGAAAAAACAAGCAGAGCAAGAACAACGCAGAGCAGATGAATTAGCCAGAAAAGAAGCAGAAGAAACAAAGCAGCAGGAGCCCAGGCCAACTGCTGAAGCAGAGGAAAAATTGAAAGAAAATGTAATAGCGATCACTACTGAGATGAAGAAACTGGCCAAAGAAGCCAAAGATTCAGTGTACGTGAAAGAGGAGAAGGATGTAAAAACAGCAGAAGTAAAAACACCCGTACTAAGTAAAGAAGAGGTGTATGACAACTCAAAAGAATATGAGTTAAAGAAGGCCCGTATAAACCAGATCAAAGCAAAACAAAAAGCTGAACAGAAGAAGAAAGCTAACCTTGCAAAAAAATATGAAACACGAAATGTAATGACTAGTTTATTGGATGTAGTTGATGAATATGATAAACCGAATAAATGAGACGAATAGAACAACTATCACCCGCCTACGTTAAAACTTCAGCGGATAAAACAGCTAAACAATTAATACTGTGCTTTCATTTTTTATTTATTTTTCTTTTTTCCAATGCACAAACATTAAATCTTAATCAGTTTGGTATTGAAGAAGGCTTGCCGCAATCAAGCGTTTACACGATGCTTCAGGGCAAGGATGGTAGTATTTGGGTAGGTACTATGAATGGTGTAAGTAAGTACAGCGGATTAAATTTTGAAAACTTTAGCAAAAAAAACGGACTGGCTGAAAATAGAGTTACTTCTTCCTGCCAGGATAAAGAGGGAAACATTTGGTTTGGACACTGGTCAGGAGGAATCACCAAATACGATATACAATTAAAAAAATTCTCTGAAGTACATCCGGATAAAATTAAACTTTCTAAAACAATTACAAGTATTGTTGCTGATAAAAACGGAACCATTTGGTTTGGAACAAACGGTGAAGGACTCGTTAAGTATCAAAACGGACAATTTACAGCATACACATCCGAAAACGGATTGCCGGATAATCATATAAATGCATTAATGATAGGTAAAGATGGGCAGGTTTGGATAGGAACAGAAAATGGTGTCTCCGTTTATAAAAGAAATTTTTCTGCTTTTAGCAAAGATTTGCCTAGTAAATCCATCAAATGTTTTTTGGAAGAAGCAAATGGTAATATTTGGATTGGCACCTCCGACAAGGGTGTTATTCGCATGAATGCCAACTATGCTGAAATGAAAAATTTTACAACCAGCTCCGGTTTGGCAAGCAACAATATCAAAGTGATGTTTCAGGCGGAGAACGGTTCTATTTTTATCGGTACCAACAGTGATGGTATCTCCAAATATATTCCCCGCCTGGAAAATACCAGCTATGCAGGTCCGCTGTTTTCTACTATTTCTACACAACACGGACTCAGCAACGACCATATTTTCTCCATCATACAAGACCGTGAAAAAAATATCTGGATAGGAACCCAATTAAATCTAAATCAATATTTTGATGAACAGTTTGAAATTTTTGGAGAGAATGATGGCTTAAGCAATAGTTTGGTTTGGTCCGTTATCCAGGATAAAGACGAAAATTTTTGGATAGGAACCGAAGGCGGTCTCGTAAAATTTATACCGGATATCCATAAAAAGACAACCGGTGAACGCCTCATCAATGTGAGTAGCAACAGCTCCTATGTATTTACACACAAAACCGGTAAAAACAATGAAGTGCTAAACACAAGTGCATTGTATGAAGATATCAAAGGAAATATCTGGTATTCTGATTTTGGAAAAGGGATTACGCGCTTAAACCCTGGCACCAACGAAAGCAAGCATTTTACCACAGAAACCGGATTGCCATCCAATGAAATATATGCGATTACCGGAGATAAAGACGGAAATATTTGGATTGGAACGAATAAAGGAGGCGTATTAAAATTTGATATACAAACAGAAAAATTTAAAACCTATACCACAAAAGATGGTTTGGGAAGCGACCAGGTGTATGCGATTTTTTGTGATAGCAAAAACAGGCTGTGGTTTGGTTGCCTGGGGGGTAAATTATCCATGTTGGATAGCCAGATTGATGACTCTTTTCATACATTTTCAGAACAGAAAGGCTATCCATGCAACTTTACACTTTGCATCACAGAAGATAAAAAAGGAAACATGTGGTTTGGTGCTTTTGATCAGGGTATTTATAAATTTGATGGAACAGCCTTTAAAAATTATTCTTCAAAAGAAGGTTTAAGCTCCGATACCCCTTTTCTACTGGTATGCGACAATGATGATCACTTGTGGATAGGAACAGGATTAGGAATTGACCGATTGGATTTGAAAGATGAAACCATTAAACATTATGAAAAGCAAGATGGATTTTTAGGGATAGAAATTAATCCGAATGCAACATTAAAAGATAAGGAAGGTAATCTTTGGTTTGGTTCCATTGTGGGATTGGTGAAATACAATGCAAAACTGGCAAAGAAAAATTTAGTAGAGGCGATTACCTCTATCAAAGATCCCCGCATATTTTTTCAGAATGTAACATTACCTGAGGATCATGTATTCTCCTGGAATCAAAATCACGTAACATTTGATTTCATAGGTACAAGCTTAACCAACCCCAAACGCGTGAAGTACCGCTATTTCTTAGAGGGCGTGGATAAAGATTGGTCGCCGGTTGTGAAAGAGAATTCCGTTACCTATCCCAATCTGGAGGCTGGATCATATACCTTTAAGGTTCGGTCTTCTAATAACGATGGTGTTTGGAACAAAGAACCTGTTGTGTTTCATTTTGAAATAAGTGCCCCTTTCTGGAAAAAATCCTGGTTTTATTTAGTTATTGCTTCCTCGGCTTTGGTTATTGCTATGATTTATGTTCAGTGGAGAGAGCGCCGATTGAAACGCCAGAATATCATCCTCGAAAAACGCGTGGAAGAGCGCACACTTATTATCAGCAAACAAAAAGATGAGATTGAACGCAAAAACAATGTCATCATTGATAGTATTGAATACGCCAAGAATATTCAGCAGTCCATCTTACCAACCAAACTAGATTTGGGTAGAATATTTCCACAACATTTTATATTGAATAGACCGAAAGATATAGTGAGTGGAGATTTTTATTGGCTTCACGAAACAACTGATCGCATATTTATTGCCGTTGCCGATTGCACAGGCCATGGTGTACCTGGTGCATTCATGTCATTCATGGGTTACAACTTATTGAATGAAACGGTTCGCGAAAAACCAAAAGACAATCCGGCCGAAATGCTCAATGTTTTAAATTTGAAAGTGTTGAACTCATTAAAACAACATGATACAAATACTTCCGCAAAATATGGAATGGACATTTCATTAATAGCAATTGATAAAGAGAAAAATATACTTGAATTTTCCGGAGCGCACAATTCCCTGCTGATATTCCGTGGTAATGAAAACTTTCAGTTAAAGGCCGACCGGCTTTCTGTTGGCAGTACCGTTCGCGACGATATCACCACATTTACCAACCATAAATTTGAACTGAAAAAAGGAGATATGTTGTATCTCTATACAGACGGTTACCCGGATCAAACAGGCGGTCCGGATAATAAAAAATTCTTTGCCAACCCTTTCCGCGAATTGTTGCAATCCATTAGCAAAATGGAAGAGGAAGAGCAATGTAAAATTTTGGATGAAACAATCCTGAAATGGAGAGGTGCCAAAAGCCAGATAGATGATATACTTGTAGTAGGTTTCCGGATCTAATTTCCTTTCATCCCAATGTATTACCGTTTATCCTTTTGTCTCAATTTGGCAACAGAATGTCTGTTTTTTCTAGAGCTTATTGATTAAATTAGCTTTATCTAAAACTGCTTGTATGAAACAATTAAACAACCTCCTGATTTGTTGCGTTGTTGGAATAATGTCTTGCTCCAATCCTCAACAAAAAAAAGAACCAACAGAATCCCCCAAACTCGATAGCCTCCTGCATACGTATTACGAAGACAGGCTCAAATTATTTCCGGTTGAAGCAACTACGCTTGGAGATAATCGCTACAATGATTTATATCCCAATACGCTTTCACAAGCGTATTTGAATGAGCTGAAACAATTTTATGCAAATTATAAAACCAAATTGCAAAGCTACAGCAGAGAAGGCTTGTCAGAAAATGATAAGATGAATTACGATGTGCTGCTTTGGGAATGCAACATAGGATTGGAAGGCAGGAATTTTAAAGATTACCTGATGCCAATTAACCAGATCAATTCCAATCACCTGCTGATTCCGCCAATGGCTGATGCAACAGGCGTACAACCATTTGTAACGGTAAAAGATTATGACAACTGGCTAAAACGGTTGGAGGGCTACCTGGTATGGTTGGATACTGCTGAGGCAAATATGCGCATCGGAATGAAGCAGGGATATGTAATTCCTAAATACCTGGCAGAAAAAGTCGTTTCCCAGTTTGGTGATTTCGATCATGGAAAAGTAGAAGAACATTTGTTTTACAAACCGGTCAAAAAAATGCCGGCTGATTTTTCAAACGAAGACAAGGAGCGTTTAACAAAGGCATATGCAGATGTGATACAGAACAAAATTATGCCTGCCTATAAAAAAATGAAAGAATTTTTGGTGAAGGAATACATACCCCATTGTACGGATAAAGCTGCAATTACAGCAACTGCATTGGGCAGACCATATTATGATTACCTGGTAAAATACCATACGACCTCTTCTTTAACAGCAGAACAAATTTTTGATCTGGGTGAAAAAGAAGTAGCGCGCATTTCAGCTGAAATGGAAAAAGTAAAAAATGAAGTAGGCTTTAAAGGTGATCTGAAATCATTTTTGAAACACATTAATGAAAGTAAAGCATTAACACCATTTACAAAACCGGAACAGGTGCTTGAAAATTTTCAAAAAATCCATGATCGTATGAAACCCAATCTCACAAAGTTGTTCAATAAGACACCAAAAACAAAATTTGAAATTCGCCGTGTTCCTGCTTTTATTGAAAATACAGCTTCTGCCAATTACCTTCAAGGTTCCAATGATGGATCCCGTCCAGGTATATTTTACGTGCCTATTCCAAATGTAAAAGAATACAATGTGTTAATGGATGAAGCACTCTTTT
>DASRRA010000063.1:0-2583 GCA_035696085.1 Bacteroidia bacterium
CAGTCTGCATATTTTTAGCAAATTCAACGGTTGCGAGAGAATCCTGTGTTGCTTTTTCGTTTGCTGCTTTTTCTTCTGCACTGGGTCCACAACCGGTATAAAAAAAAGGAAGCAGAAAACAACAGAATACTGCCAGGTGAAGCCGTTTTGAAAATTGGAAATGTTTGGTAAGCATTTGTTTGTTATCTTTATTAACGAACCATTAACTTTGACGCCATTACAATAGCAACCGAAATTACTACAATAATCAAAAACCAGGTTCTACTCTTTGTCTTACGATCAATACTTTTATTTCGTTGAATGGAGATGAATGAATAAGTCATTAATACAAGTAACAGAACCCCAGAACTACCAACAAGTAACTTATTATTGGATACATAAACAGCGAGCATCAGCCCAATCGTTACTAATGCTGTCAACCAGGAATTTCTTTTGAAAAAAGATTCACTACCTTTTATGGTAATTGGTTTTATTTCGGTTAAAATACTTTCAAGCCTTACAGGATCCTCTACAATTGTCGGAATAATAATCAGATCATTTTTTGATTTTCCTTTTATGTTGAAATTTCCCTTCGCATCCTTTGTAATTTCCGTTACCTCGGTATACATAATGATGATGGCGGTTGTATTAAACTGCTCCCGGATTATTCGTTCGTTATCAAAGATTAAACGATAACTTTCAAACAAATCTCTTTGCATTTTAATCCCCCTGTAAAACGAAAACCCCAGAACACAGAGCATTACGGGAATCAGGACAGGCAATATATTTACATCATCTTGCCTGTTTGATTCGCTGATTACAATTCCTCCGGTAGCTGCAATCAACACAATCGGTATTACTTTTATATATGTTTTTTTTACTAATTCTTTAATCGCTGCTGGTGAGAGTTTGAATTGTTCCATGATTTGTGAATGTTCATTACTACCTGTTCTTTATTTATATGAAACTCCATCCAGTTGGCCGTTCAACACGGTAAACGATAACTCCTGATAACAATCAACCGGCTTTTCAGCATGTAAGGCAGGGCGCCAGTTTTGAGGCATTTTGTTAACAACAGCTAAAACCATATTGGCATACGTTGCCAGATCGCCTTTGCCTTTGCTCACTATTACATAATTCCCTGCGTTTCCATCGCAGGTAACTAAAAATGCAATCTTAACTCTAAAGATCATGTTCACAACACGTTCATCATTCAATGGATGCGCGGCAAAGTATTTTTTCAATTTGTCAACATCTCCACTGAAAGTAGGGTTCTTATCCGGGGCCGGCAGTTCTCCCAGTTTTTCTTTTAATAAAACATCCGGTATTGAATACAATGTTGATGAACAGGCAGTCGCTTTTACAATACTATCTGCGGGGAAAACAACTACTTTTGGAGTGTTCTGGCAAAATGCTGTTGTTGCTATTGTTACCAGTGATACGACCAGTGTTATCATTTTTCCTGTTGCCATCTTTTTTGGAATTATGTGGTTAACTAATAATTGAATACATTACCCAGATTTTAAGTGAAGAGAAATGGTGGTTAATGATGTGATCCGGGGATAGATTCATACAGAGACTCTTCTCTAGCAAATATAAACTATTTATTGCCTTTCTTTATTTTTTATAAAATTTTCCTCCTCTTAAAACAAATTTATCCCCTCCAATGATGATCTCATCTCCATCTCTTTTTTTTGCGAGATCCTCAATGTCTTCTTCCATAGTGTGAATGGATCCTCCCGTTCTTTTTGCTAAATCCAGGTATTGTGTGTTAACGGGAGTTTTAATTCCATACAGATTGGTTCCGCAAACCACCACCCGAACATGGTTCTTTATTTCTGATATCAACGCATAGTCTCTCATATCCGCCCAATTATCCACTATCATTATAATCTCTTTTGAATCGGGATATTTCTTTACGCCTTTTAAAATAGACTCTACATTATTCTCCGGTGTATCACCCCCATTACCATTGAGCATACAGTTATAGGCATAAGACGTGATGGTGTCAATGGAGTTTGTTCTGAAAAGGTATACTCCTCCTGCGTCCCCTGTTTTCTTCATATAATCCGGTGTTTCGTTTCCATCATTAAAAAATGAAAAATTAAGTGGAACGGTGGTTTGTTTCAGATTCAGCCAAACAAAAACCTGGAAATAATAAGGCGACATACTTCCCGTTAAGTCAACACATACCAGTTCTTCTGCTTTAAATTTTACATATTTATCCAGAAATCGAAATAAGCAGGTGTCTCTTAGCTTTGTGGTTTTCAAATCGCTAAACATAGATTTCAATTCCTCCGGTTTATATGCTGGTACTTTCATGTACTTGATGACGATACCATGAAATAATTTTCTTGCTCCTTCTTCTGTGCTATAACCGAGTTGCTCCACATATTTCCATTGGGTGAGTGATTGCTTAAATACATCTGGTAACAGGAAATAGAGTTCCGTTAACCTTTTTCTGTTTAATTTATCCTGCACGTCCCGTTTTTTGAAATCGGTGTAAACAACATCAACGCTGATGATATTGCATCCTGCTGCTTCCAATACTTTTGCATCTTCGGGATTAAGAATTTCCGAATCTCCGTACCTTGCTTTTAAAAC
>DASRRA010000064.1:0-6396 GCA_035696085.1 Bacteroidia bacterium
TTCCTTTAATTCAAAAAAACGTTACGTATTTCTCACTTATAACTACATGGAATAAGAGTTGTCTGTTGTGCTATTCTAGAAACGGATCTACATTATGCAAAGACAAATCCCAAAGGGCACTTTGATTCTCATTGGAGGTGCAGAAGACAGAGGCTTCAACGAAATTGCTATTCAAAATAGAAATAAGCAGTTTGTACATTTCGAAATACTCAAAGAATTATTGCCCGTCAAAAAGAAAAATAAGCGAAAGGTTTTAGAGGTTATAACGACTGCATCTGAAGATCCAAATGGTGTTATGGAAACATATTCCCGGGCCTTTAAAAAGGTGGGGTTTAATGAAGTAGGCTATATAAATATAGAAACAGATCCTCCATCTGAAAATCCCAAAATCATCCAACGCATAAAAAATGCACACGCCGTTCTTTTTAGCGGTGGAAATCAATTTAGATTGGCTACTATACTCGGAAATACAGATATCATAGACGTGATCATGGATAAGTATTATAATGATAGCGATTTCATTGTAGCCGGAACTAGTGCAGGTGCAATGGCTTCGGCTGCTATCATGATTTATGAAGGGCAGAACGATGAGGCCATTTTAAAGGACACAGTAAAACTATGCTCAGGACTTGGATTTATTAATCATTGTATTATTGATACCCATTTTGCTAAGCGCGCCCGCTTCGGACGGTTAGCAGAAGCATTGTTGATGAATCCTTCTTGTATTGCAATTGGTTTAGGTGAAGATACCGCCCTTACTATAAAAAAAGGTAATGAAGCTATGTGCAGTGGTTCAGGAATGGTTGTTATATTGGATGGGAGAGACATTACCCATACCAATATTTCTTATGCTGAGCCAGGGACGCCTCTTTGTGTTGAGAATTTACGTGTACATATTTTAGCAAAGGGAAACGGTTTTTTATTAAAAGAGCGTAAGTTTGTTATTGCAAAGGCAGATCTTAAACGTCAAAAAGAAAGTGCCGTTAAAGACAATAAACTAAAGGCTTCAGGCCGCAAAAAAAGTAGTGATAAACCGCAAAAAATAATGTACAACTAATCTATGAAAACGCACGGAATAGCCATTCATGGAGGTGCAGGAACAATTCTGAAATCTGCAATGACACCTCAAAAAGAAAAAGAATATCTGACTGGTATTGAAGAAGCACTGACAGCTGGAGATAAAATCTTGTCTACAGGCGGTACTTCGTTAGATGCCGTAGAAGCTGCTGTGAAAAAATTAGAAGATCATCCATTATTCAATGCAGGCAAAGGCGCTGTATTTACGCACGACGGCAAAAACGAGATGGATGCGTGTATTATGAATGGAAAAAATTTGGAAGCAGGATCGGTTGCAGGTGTTCAGCACGTTAAAAACCCAGTAGAGCTTGCGAGAGCGGTTATGGAAAAGTCGGAGCATGTCCTATTGGTCGGTGATGGTGCACTTCAATTTGCGGTGAATATGAATTTGAAGATTGAAACAGATGATTATTTCTATGTGGAGCATCGTTATAAACAATTGGAACAAGCAAAGGAATCCAATACAACCATATTGGATCATACGGTGGAGGCTAGCAATGCACATGAAAAGAAATTTGGAACCGTAGGAGCTGTTGCTTTGGATGTGCATGGCGACATTGCCGCTGCTACTTCAACTGGTGGCATGACGAACAAACGTTGGGGAAGAGTAGGAGATAGCCCGATCGTAGGTGCAGGAACTTATGCGAACAATAGAACATGCGCGATTTCATGCACGGGGCATGGTGAGTTTTTTATACGCGCTATTGTAGCATATGATATTTCCTGCCTGATGGAGTACAAAGGATTAACATTGAAACAAGCCTGCGATTTGGTGGTGAATGATAAATTAGTAAAAATGGGAGGAGAAGGAGGCTTGATTGCTATTGATTCTAAAGGCAATATCGAAATGCCTTTTAATTCGTAAGGCATGTATCGCGGTATGAAAAAATCCAATTCCCCTTTTTACATTGATATTTACAAAGATTAATTAGCTTCTTCTGTCGCAGAATTTACAGGAGTTGTCAATCCGTTATAAAATTTTCGTTCATTTAAAAAATACAAATTTCCTTTGGCCATCACATGTATAATTAAATGTTCGATAGATAAGGGCTGACCTTCGGGAATATCAGCAATATTGGAATGACGAATCTCGTGCCCATCAAATATCAAAACCAGGCCGGACCCAATCGCTTCCAGTTTATTTCCTTCTGTTATCAATACGCCAGTGTCTTCGCCTAATCCAATTCCGATGCAACCCGGGTTCCCGGCAACTGCCTGCGCAAGCCTGCCAAAACGCCCACGAGTAACGAAATGCGTATCAATAATTACATCTTTTAATAAAGCCAACCCGGTTGTGATTTTCACTTCTCCCTTTAATAAAGCGCCCGTGCTGCTTCCCTGGTAAATCATGGTATTGCTCATAGCCATAGCTCCTGCACTCGTGCCGGCAATTACAAAGTTTTCATTCTGATAACGTGTTTGAATAATCCTGAAAAACTCTGTACCACCGAATATCATACTCAGCCGCAATTGATTTCCGCCTGTAAACAGTACACCATCTGCTTTTTTGATACGCTCCAAATATTCAGGATTGGAAACATCTTCCCTGGTTTTAATGTGTAACACTCCAATGTTTTTACACCCAAATTTCCCAAAGGCCTGTAAGTAGTTTTCTCCTACTTCTTCCGGTATAACAGAGGCGGTGGTAATTACCTCGATAATGGAATCAACTCCTTTCATCTCTGATAAGATACGTTTTAATATTCCAAACTCAAAAAAATGTGAATGTGCCTTGGGTTCAAAAGGAGCAATAATGCTGCTTCCTTTGTCTTCGCTTCCGCCTATAGATATTAATTTTCCAGTTGGAATATTCATATAGATGATTTTAGAGGGTGTTGTTCAGCCGTAAATTTAATGCAATATTTTTAAAAGTGCTCTTGTTAAACAAATTCAATGCAATTTTTTTGATTAATGCTTATTCCTGTTATTTTTGTCGTACATCAAAATTTTCGATATGCTAAAGAGAACGTTCTTCGTCATCGTATTATCAATTTATTCTATATGCATTTTTTCACAGGAAACTCCCAGTCCGGAAGGTAGCTCAACAGCTGATGCTAATTATGAACCGTTGAAAAAAAATTATTATTGGTTCAATCCGTATGTTTCCGTTTGTGTTCCAAACCCTATGAACAATAAGGCATTAAAAAAGAATTTCGCGGGCGTATATGAGATAAATGCTGCTATTGATATTGGTATTTTTAAGGGAATATTCGTTGGCGCTGGATATAAAAATGCTACCTTGAAAGTTACTGGTCTTGTAGGGGCTCAAAATTTTCATTATAACCCGCTTATGAAAATGGACAATGCCGGCATTCGCGTAGGATTTAAAACATTCATAGGGGCGAAAAACCGTATTGTTTATTCAGCTTCCTTTACGATGGGTAATAGCATGATTCATTTTACAAAAATGGAAAATGATTCTATAAAACCCGCAGTTACAAAATATAGCACCTCTTACATAGAGCCTGAAATGGGCATTTATTTTTTGGTTGAATCCAATTTTTCGGTTGGAGTTACTATGTCGTATGGGCTCTACCACAAACAGTTTGATCCTTACGAGATAGGTTTGAACCAAGTCAAACCGATTGGAACAGTAGGAAGCGGATCCACTCAAATTTTAAGTTTTGGTTTTGGCGTTTGTTATAATTTTCTTAAAAAGAAGGAATAAAAAACACCGGAATTATATGTCCCAGCTAACCATTTCATTGAAAAAAGGTCTTCATGAACAATGCCTTCAGTATATTCAAAATTGTATAAACAATGTACAATTGGCTTTAGCAGATGCGATTCAATCAGGCAATTCGGAAAGTAAAAGCAGTGCAGGGGATAAGCATGAAACAACACGTTCGCTCCTACAACTGGAGCAGGAAAAGCACACAAAACAGTTGTCGGATTTGATGAGTTCAAAAGAAAAACTCCTGCGCATCGACCCATTTCTTCATTCAGAAGTTATCAGCACAGGAAGCATTGCCATGACCACTGCAGGAAATTTTTATATCGCTATAGCAGCAGGAAAATTAGTGGCGGATGAAAATACCTATTTTGCAATTTCTCCAAACTCGCCAATCGCAGTTAAATTAATGGGTGCAAAGGTGAAAGACCGAGTTCATTTCAAGGACATAACCTATGATATCGAGGCCGTTTTTTAAGAACTTTTTGCTTACGATTAAACCATTTACCGGGTTACCGGTCTCAAAAATGAATAAAATGTAGACAAATGAAAATGAGAAATTTATTTAGCACATTGTTTATAGGTATAAACATGTATGCCGTTGCAAACTCCATGACCCAAACACCTGATTCATTGGGGTTACCGGGGGACAATCTGAATTTATACGGGGTGTTGGATTTATTCAAAAAATCCGAATCTCCGGAAGCTTTTGAGAAAGCATTAAACAGTTCGGATACAAAATTAAATAACCTGGATTTAAATGGCGATGGTGAGACGGATTACATACGTGTAATTGATCGTACGGAAAAAAACATGCATGCACTTGTCTTACAAATTCCGATTAATGAGGATGAGTCACAGGATGTAGCCGTAATTGAAATGGATAAGAATGATGATGGAACGGCGAACATCCAAATCGTCGGAGACGAAGAGCTCTACGGAAAAAATTACATTATTCAACCTGCCGAAGAAGAGGGTAAAGCTGCCGCTAACACATCCACTCCCGCACAAGCACCACAACAAACAAATGCTACGGATAGAGCCTCAACAACGCCACCACCGCCACCGGTAATTGTAAATGTTGTGGCTTGGCCTGCTGTACGATATGTATACCAACCTGTTTATGTACCCTGGGTTTCACCCTGGAGATGGAGATACTATCCGCCTTATTGGAAACCCTGGAGACCGATAATGTGGGGTGTGTATTATCCGCATTGGCATCCATACAGGGTACATTATTACAGAGGATATACTTATAATGTAGTGAGAGTGCATGACATGTATTACAGTCACAGGGTTGTTTCAAGAACTGTTTACCGGCAAAGAGCAGGAGGGCAACGTTCAGCACCTGGAGCCAATGTTCAACCAACCAGAAGAGGAGCCGGGCGACAAGCGGCTCCTGCTGGTCAATCGAGAAGAGCCGCGAGTGGACAAAAAAGAGCTCGTCAGCAAAATGCTCCTTCAAAAGGAAGTGGTGGTCATTCAGGTCGCATAGGAGGCGGGGGCGGAAGAGCAAACAACGCATCAAGCGGATCGAACCGGGCAAGAAAATAAAAAGGAGCTGTCTGAAAAGGCGGCTTTTTTTTATTTAATGGAATAATCTATCTACTTTTATTACGGTTATCTGCGGTTAATTTTTAATTTATTTTTTATGATACTAAAGAAGTTAAATTTTATCGTGTTTTTTTGCTTTCTTTTATTCAGATTTCCTGTTTATTCTAAAGTGAAGATCTCTGATAGTGATACCATCCGTTTAAATAAAAACTTTCATTTTATTGATTTAAAAACTGAAACCTATTATTTTTCAGAGAAAGACATGCCTCTTGAAAAGGTATTATTGAAAAATTTTAAACCCCGTGATTCTCTTTATTTTTCCTATGCGACGGGATGGATTTGGGTTAAGTTTATAATAAAAAATGAAAGCCTTAAAAACACATTTATTTTAAGCGCCACGGCCAGCCAAATTGCAGGTTACTATCTATACAAACCAGAATCTAATGGTTATGTTCTGACACCTCCCAAGATAAACCATCCAGAGGATGGCAGAGAAATAAATAGTAACATACCGTCATTTTATATCAGTTTAAAAAAAGGTGAAGTAAAGACATTTTTTATGAAAGTTCGTGTTGAAGAGGAAGTATTTCGATGCAATTATATTATTCGTGATATAACACACTTTATTGAATTTAGTCAAATAAATTATTCTATTCTAGGTATATACATAGGGGTACTGTTAATTATAATTACAATCAATATTTTCTATTCCATTGCGCTAAAAGATTCGCTATTCTTTATCTATGCGACTTATATAATTGGTGTTTTAATGGCTACTCTCGCATTTGAAGGATTTATTTGGATGCTAACACCAAATACGATTTTAGGTTATCATATTTGCTATTTCATCCTGCGATTTTGGACTGATTCACTCTTGTTTTTTACGATCAAATTAAGTGACGTTAAAAAATATAGACCTAAGTTGTATAAAACGATTTGCGTTTATTTAATATACCATGAGGTCATAATGGCGGTTTTGCAATTAACAGACTTTTTTAATTTTCGACTAGTATTAGCAGGAAAGTGGGAAATGGTAAATTGTATGATAACGATGCTTCTTGTATTTATCGCTATTATAAGTTCTTATAAAAATA
>DASRRA010000065.1:0-1818 GCA_035696085.1 Bacteroidia bacterium
TCGAGAATATAAAATAAAGAACCTTTGTTGCAGATTAGTGATAGCAGCTTCGTCTTATTTCAATGAATTTATTAAAAATATAACCATGGCAGGATATGTAGTAAATGCATACGACATTCATGACTTTGAAACGTTCAAAAAATACCCACCACGTGTAGCACCATTGCTTTTGAAATATGGTGCGAAAGTATTAGCAATGGATACAGCTCCAAAAGCATTGGAAGGAATACCTAAAACGATGAATGCAATAGTAGAATTTCCTTCAGAAGAAGCTGCACACAGCTTTTATAACGACCCGGAGTATCAATCTTTCATCCATTTACGACTCAATTCTACTTCAAATTGTACTATGATTATACTTAAGCAATTTGAGAATAAATAAAAGCGAACGCACAACAAAAAGCGTCGGCAAAATGCGGGGCTTACGAAGTAGCAATCGGCTGCAAAACCCTATCTGTCCACAACTGGCGCAAAAATGTTCTCCCGAACAATTAGGGATCTGGCGCAGTGTTCCATTCGGGCGCAACAATATTTGAATTTGAGAGTATTCATGCCCGAAAGGACAACTTGTGCCTGCACAAATGCTAACTGCCTTGTTCATTGTCGCTAGATACATTGCACGAAAGAAACAACTTTTACGAACCTGATACTCCGGCACAAGTTGTTCCAAAGGGCAAGCCTGAAATTTAAAATAGTTTATTGGAAGCCCTTTGGAAACACTCGGCCAGGTCGCGCCAGTTCGCTGAAATTCTAAGTGGGTTCTTGCGTCAGTGTGTGGCTTGATCAGCAATCATCGGCTAAAAGCAAAGCAAATCTTCAGTTTAGGCTTGACCTGCATCCTTGATCTTTTTATAAAAACTATGAGCTTTTAATTATAAATTTAATAGCAGTTGTGGGCGGACGGAAGTAAATTTTCCCACAGCATAAAGCCCCGAACGTTGCGCGTCATGCTATCAAAACCTGTCCCAATCACCCCTTAAATTTGTCGTGATAACAACCCTATGAACTAAATCATGGTTTATACTTTTGTTTTCAATCGTGGGATAAGCCGCAAAAAATAAATGGACGACAAAAATATAACAGCATCAGTAAGCCAATAATGTGGAATATCATCACGCTTGATGGTTATTTTGTAAACGACATCCTACTTTATTTCAACAAGCAAACGACAAGTATACTTGAAAAATAAATTTCAAAAGATGAGAAAGTTAAAATTACAAATGCAAATGACAATTGATGGGTTTGTTGCAGGACCTGAAGGACAATTGGACTGGATGTCTCCCGAGATGGATATATTGCAATTGCAACTATTAAAAGAGCTAACTGAAAGTATGGACACCATTCTGCTAGGTAGAAAGATGACTGAAGGATTTATTACATATTGGGAGAATATTGTAAACAACCAGCCAGACAGTCCAGAATATACTTATGCAGAAATTTTTGTAGATACACCGAAAATAGTTTTTAGTAAAACTATTAAAACTGTAAATGGGAAAAATGCCATTGTAGAAAATGAGGATTTGGTCGAATCCGTAAACAAACTAAAAAGACAAGAAGGAAAAGACATCATTGTTTACGGCGGAGCAAATTTTGTTTCTGAATTAATTAAAAATAACTTAATTAATGAGTTGAATTTGTTTATCAACCCCACAGCAATTGGAAAGGGCCTAAAAATATTTACCGATAGGTTTAATTTCAAGTTGCTAAATTCGACTTCTTATCCAAATGGCATTGTAGTAAATCAGTATAAGCAGTTAGTCGGGTAAATAAGTAAAAATAGCGAACGGCTAACAAAAGTACGCTGCAAGTGGAGCTGGG
>DASRRA010000066.1:0-1617 GCA_035696085.1 Bacteroidia bacterium
ATAATTTTTTGACCCATTATAGCAAAGGGATTGAAAATTATGACAAACAACAATATACGGATGCGATCAATGATTTTAATAATGCATTGAAATATAGAAGAGAAACAACCAATTCGTATAAGATTGCAGGTGCTTTAATGGAAAGAGGTTTATCAAAAATGCATCTGAAAAACTATTCAGGAGCGCTAAAGGATATTGATGAAGCTTTGGAGTTGAAACCAGAATACACGGATTTGTATTATGCTCGAAGCCTAGTTCATTTAGAAAGTAAAGAATACGAAAAAGCGATTGAGTGGGCGGATAAAGGGTTAAAGTTAAAACCTGAAAATGAAGGGTTGTGGGTAAACAAAATATCAGGCTACCTTTTAAAAAAGAGTTATACGGAAGTATTATCATTCTCCGATTCACTTTTAAAAATTGTTCCACGCTCAATACCTGCACTTGGTATGAAAGGGGCGGCTTATGAGCATCAGAAAAAATACAAAGAAGCAGTTGACATTTATACGAAATTGATTGAAATAGATCCACAGAATAATGGTGCATTTTACAATCGTGGGGTTGCCTATGCTGATGATAAAAACTTTGATGCAGCACTGGCCGATATGGAAAGAGCTATGGCAATTGATACTTCTGAAGCGTGGATCGGTTACAACAACATTGCTTTCTTTATTAAGTTTGAACAAAAAGATTACCAGGGATCTTTGGAATACTTTAATAAAGCTATTCGTCAAAATCCTCAATTTTCAAATGCTTATAATAACAGGGGTTATGCTAAATTGCAACTGAATGATATGAAAGGTGCACGTGAAGACATTAGCAAGGCGCAGGAATTAGATCCAGAAAACTCCTATGCATTCAGAACAATGGCGCTCTATTTAATTGCGGAAAAGAAAATGAAGCAAGCTTGCGAGCAATTAAACAAAGCATTAAAATTAGGTTATGCAGAAGAGTATGATGATGAAGTAACAAATTTATTAAAGTTGAATTGTCACTAATTATAATTCACTGGCCGATATATTATCGCTTCCAATACAGCGGCAAGTATTATTAAAATCCAACAATAATAAACTTAAATCTTGTGTATTCACGACGCCATCGCGATTAATATCTTCACGGCAGCAGTTACAAGACTGACCAAATTTTAACAGCAGTAACGATAAATCTGCATTATTAACAATTCCATCCTTGTTGATATCGGTTGGGCAGAAACTATTTTTTTCAACACCATTTGGTGAGTCATCAGAAGCGACAAGGGTGGCATTTAAATTTACCGTTATTAAAAACAAAGCAATAATTGTAAGCGATACGTTTAGAGTGTTTTGCATATGGTTGTTATTAATGAAGTATTTACGCTTCGGCTAATATATTTATCAACTGCAATGATAGGCATTCTAATGTTAATTAATTGTTGCCTTTTGTGCAGGGTTTGTCCTTTGAAGGGGCATGTACGTTAAAATAATAAGCAACGAATAAAAAAAACAACACCTCTTAAAGGATTGCTTAAGAGGTGTTGTTTATACTAATGGTTAACCAGGCAAAAAACTTAGTCTTTTTCAGAAATTTGAACAGTTGGTGGTATTAGACCACTACAATTTTGACCAAACTCCAGTAATAATT
>DASRRA010000067.1:0-11537 GCA_035696085.1 Bacteroidia bacterium
GCATGAAAAAATGTCTTCCGGTTTAGGAACCAATACCATGCAGAGTCAAATTGCGATGTTAAAAAAAATAAAAATCGGAGAAGTTGAAATTGAAGATTACAAAGCGGTATTGCTTGACTTGTCGCATGTAAACCATTCATATGATCAAATCAATATCGGAGCAATAGATGGTGTGTTAGGAAGTGACATCCTGTTGAAATATCATGCGATCATTGATTATGAAAAGTGTGTATTGAAATTGAAATTCAAAAAGGCTAGAAAATAAATTTATCTTTTACCTCCGGAGTTGGAACCATACAGTTGTCTTTTTTTCCAAACAACTTGTACCGGTTTTTAGCAATTAAATTATAGACGGCATCTCTTATAAAGGGCGGAACAAGCATAAATGCATAGAGTAGAAAATAAGCACCACTCAATCTTCTCGTTACTTTTAATGAAGCTGTAGAGCGCGTGTAAATTTTATTATTTTCAAGCAGGATAAAGGTGTTCAATTCATTAGTGTCTACATTAAATTGTTGCAGGAGTTGTTTCCCTTTTTCTGATTGCAATGGAGCAAAACGGAAATAATCTTTTTTATCATGTCGGATAATAAAATTCACCGAAGCATCACAAAAATTGCAGACACCATCAAACAATACAATAGCTTTTGAATCGAGGTTGTCCATGACTATTCTCTTATAGATACCGAATAGGGATCAACGGAAATTTCAACTTTTTTGGTGGAACTTCCTTTCATCACCATATTCAATGTATTCAAGTCAATAAAAGAAAGATTTCCATTTCTGCCGCCACATTCACCCAAGTGATGCGGTGCAGGGCCATCCGATGTAGCATTCCGATTTACAACATATACAAGTCCTTTTTCATCATCCACTTCAATCCCGTGAGGTTGATGGCCGGTGTAAATAAATTTCTCAAGCGTGTTTGTTTCATAATTAATAATGGCAACTGAACCGCGTTTTCCCGGGAAATTCGTCAAATCCTCCATACAGGTTACAAACAGATGGTTGGTAGTTTTCGAAAAACTTAATTCGGAGGGCATATCACCAACTGGAATAATAGCAAGCAATGCATCGGTTGCTGTTTCAAATATACGAACTTCGGAAGTACCCTGGCAGGTTACAAAATACTTGCTTCCATCTGGTGTAAACCTTAATTCATGCGTATTTAATGGCTTTGCAGGAAGGGTGGTATACAAATTAATTTCCGACAAGGAACTGAAATCATTTACCGGAATTTTATAAAGTTTGCTGCTGTTTGTTTGTTGTGTTACATAAAGGGTGTCATTTGTTTTATTCAGCGCAGAGCCGTGCGGGTAATTAAAACCCTGCAAGGTATTTACAGCAAGCGTATTTAAATCAACAGTGGCTATTTTCCCGCCGGCACTTAAATCGATGCAATAAGCCGTTTTGGAATCAGAAGAAATAATAAACGTGTTCCAATACCCAGGACCAATCAATGCTTTACCTACAAAACTATCATCGCTGGTGTTGTATTTTTCCAGGTAATTGCCACCTAAAAAAATCACGTACCAAAATTTATTATCCGGTGAAACCCTTACCATGTGGGGTGATTCTATGCCTGGTATACTTCCTACATCGATATACCGCATCGGCAGTAATGTTTGCTGATCAAATACCGTCACCACATCACAACCTTGATTGGTCACATAAAATTTTTTACGATTGGGCTCACCTGCAAATTTGATTTCTCCCTCCGCATTCGGTGCGCCCGCTGCAATCCAGTTTTTGAGCAGTTCCACTTCATCCCTACTAAGTGCACTTTTATTATACGGCATAGTAGGAGCGAGCGTAACACCTAAATCAGGAAAGGTATTGACATAATAATGAAAGGTGCTGTAATCCGGTCGGAAAGGAATGATACAGGCACTTCCGTTGCCTCCTTCAAATAATTTCTCCCAGGTTTCCAGCGATAAGCCGCCGGCTCCACCTTTACTTTTATCCGTATGACAGCCGCTTACGGCACAAGAGTTTACAACGATTTTGCCTACTTGTGAAGGATATTCTCCATAATCCGGAGTGCCTTTGTCTTTTATGCAGGAATAAGAAAATACGACAACGAGCGCAATTAAAATAGATAGCAGAAAACGTGTCATGGAGATAATAATTAGCTATTCTCAAAGGTAAATAATAAAACCCGCATGTCAAAAGACATGCGGGTTTTATTAGCTTACGTTAAAACTTCAGCTAGCGAAGAGCGAAGGCCTACTGCGTGATTCGTAGCTTTTAAACCTACGTTAAAACTTCGGTTTACAAAGAGCGTAGGATCACTGCGTAGGCCGTAGCTTTAGCGAAGGCCTAATCCTCCGTTACCGGAACATCCTGGCTGTATACCTTGTTTTTCTTTACTTTAATACCAACGCCACCTTTCACAATTTCCTGGATGTTTTTATCGAATCCAATTCCGTATATGTAGTAATCACCTTTGTAAACTTTTTGGAAAATATATTTTCCATTTCCGTCCACAGTTGTAGAAGCATCATATGATTCAGGCGTGTCTCCAGGAAAGTCAGTGGTGTTAAATTTAATATATACCACAGCATTTGGGATTGCCGCTTCATGGTGATAAACCGTTCCGCTGATAGAGGCATTACCGCCTAAACCTTCTTTATGGCAGCTGCTTACGGTTAACAAACCAACGATTAAACAAAGCGCTGCAACTGATTTCAAAAAAGCTTTTTTCATATGATTAAGTTTTCAATAAAGGTAATGCTTTATTTTTTTGTTAAAAATTATTCCAGAATAATTTTTTGTACAGCATTTCCTTTTTCAGTGATTACCTGAATATAATATATCCCTGCAGCTTGATGAAGTTCGAGAGATTGATTCAGTTGACCAATGCTGCGGCTTGCTTGAATTTTTCTTCCCTGCGCATCATATACAAAAATTTGTTTGATACTCCCTTGAATGTTTTTTAAATCGAGGTTGAAAATTCCATTGGAGGGATTCGGGTAAATGATAAAACTACCAATGTCATTTTTTACTTCATCAATACCATTTGGAGGCAATTCGGAAAGTGCGTTGGAGTAAAGGGAATTATTTTCTGTCGTTACAAAAACACGGGTAGAAACAAAATCAATTTTATACACATTTGTATAGCTGGGTAAGTTAAACTGGTTTCCACCGGCAATCCAGGTTGTACCTAAATCGGAGGTGGCGAGTAATCCTCCTTTGTAGCTTGCAAAAACATACCCTCCATAGGTTGCCATGGCCTGAATATGGTTTCCGTCTAATCCCATTAAAGTAGTATGTGATATAGAAGTTGCAGCTGTTTTTTTCCAGTTGAATGCAGCAGTTGTATCAGAAGTAAAAATACCATCTCCATCAGTACCGCAAAATATAGTTTTTCCACGAACTACCAGGGAAGTAACATTTGAATTGGTTAAATTGGTATTGCTGTTTGTCCATTGTGTACCGCCTACATTTGCATAATAAACCCCATTTCCAAGTGTGCCTAACGCAATGCGGTTTCCAAAAAAGGCGAAGCTGGTCGGTTTAAGTGCACCTGGTAATCCCCCTTGACAGGCAGTCCAACTCGCCCCATTGTTGAAAAATACCTTACCATCACTATTAAATAAATAGGCATAGGACGATGACGTAACAATCTTTTGGATGCTATATGTTGTATCTAATCCAGTATCAAAAGGTGCCCATGTGGCACCGGTATCTGCGCTGATGAAGACCCCGGCATTTTCTGTTGCCGCTAATAAGGAAGTTCCCCAAAACACAAGATCATTTACATGCAAGCTATCGGTTAATCCTTTATTGGCTCTTTTGTAACTGTTTGCTAAATCCTTACTTACAAATACACCCTTTGCTGTGGCAGCAACAACAACTGCATCGCCTTTACAGGCCATAGAAAAAGTTCGGATGTTGTTAAAACCAAAGTTATTGGCAACCCAGGTAGGACTTGTAATGCTTGCTTTGAAAATACCGTCATCAGCAGTGCCTGCAACCAACGAATTTTGAAGAGAAGTAAAAGCGGTAACATTTGTATTGGGGAGACCAGCATTACTGGCTGACCAGTTAATAGCACTTGCAAGTGATAAATAAACACCTTTATCCGTTGCAAGGAACCAAGCGGAGCCATTGTTATAAATGGAGCGGATCGCAGTATTTGCAGGTAAACCAGTTGAACTAGCTGTATATGCTGCAACAGGAGATGATAAGTCAATTGCAGTAACAAATAAGCCATTGCTATTACCAATCATTAATTGATTGCTTGTTGCGTTAAATGAAAGTGAATTGGTTGAACGGCCAACCGTGTTTGCATCATTAAAGGGTGTCCATGTATTCCCATTATCGCTGGAAATAAAAACGCCAGTTCCAGAAGATGCAAAAAGATAGGTTCCTGCTTTTGCAAAATTCATGATCTTTGCACTATTCAATTGATTGTTGTTTATAGGTGTCCAGTTAACACCTTTGTCCACTGTTTTGTAAATACCAGAACCATCCGTACCTGCAAGTATGGTTATAGAATCAATAGCAATTAAAGCGCTAATTTTTAAATTGACCAAGCCGTTATTTATTTTTTTCCAGTATCTGTCACTGCCTACATAACCATTGAAAATGTAAACACCGCTATCGGCAGTGCCGGCAAATAAATAGCTGTCGCTGTGCGTGAGTGCTGTTATTTTTCCGCTTTTCAACCCAACAGGTCTTGCGCGCCAGTTAACTAATTTACTGGTTGTACTTTCATAAACTCCTCCCTCTTTTGTACCGATATACACGGTTGTATCGTAAGTAATAGAACAGGAAACAGAACCGCCGTTTGGTCCTTTACTACCAAAGTGTGCATAAGTAGAGGAAAAAATAAATAGAAATAAAAAGATAAAGTAGAATTTAAATGTTTTCATAAATGTATTTGAGATTTTAGACTTTTTAAATTGTTTTTAATTGTTCGGTGCTTTTTGTTCTATCCATTTTAGAACAAGAGCCAATGTACACGCATCCAGTTTACCTGTTGGCGGCATTGGGTTGGAAGTAGAATTCATGGACGCGTAGAACACACTGAATTTTGGATTAAGTGTATCAATGTATCCTTTCCCTTTTTTCCAGAGTTGTGCATAGGATTGCGAAGGTTCCAGGTTTAAATTTCCTTCGGGATTACTTCCACTGTGACAGCCTGCGGTATTGCAATGCGCATCAAAAATCGGTTGTATATCTTTTTGAAAAGAGACAACGCTTGGTGTTTCACATGCAATAAGCGGCTCCGCTTTTTCGTACTTGCAGGATGAGCATAAAATGACAGCAAAGAATAAAGTTTTCCTCATATGTTTATTCATAAATAAATAAAGAAGGGATGTTGTTTACTATTTTTTGTGCTAATGGAGTGGCGTTGTCAGCAACGGTTCTGACAAATAAATTCGCATTGTCATTTATTTTAATTCCGTTAAACAGCTTGTTGAAATCAGCAATCAGGTGTATGTACATAACTTCTCCGGCTACAACGGTATATCCTTTTGCAGGCATTTCAACTTGCTTGTAATTTACATTGCTGCCTATCTTATAAACAAAAGGCGTAAGTGTTCCCGTAAGCGCAGCGCTCGTATCAATTGCACCTTGAAGGTTTAAGAAAACATATCCATCATCCGCTTTTGTTTTGGTAAACCACATGATAGAATCCGAAGTATTCGAAAAATCAACCTGGTTAGAAGCAGGTGGTAATCCAACTTTAAAACGAACGGATTTATAATTTCCAACAGGCGCTTCACCGATAAAATACGTATCAATGTCCAGCTTTTTTAAAATTTTACTGTTAGGCACCGAATACACAGAACCATCTAGTTTCACTAATTCTATATCCGAGATATAAAGCTGTGCAATCTTTACCGAAATACTTCTTCCATCATGTGTGGTGTAAGGAATATTATAAAGATCAATTTCTTCATCTTCAATAAAAGAATGTAAATGACACATTACTGTTCCTGTTGGTAATTCTGTTGGTGCATCATTCTTCGCTTTTTTATGACAGGAAGAAAAAAATACACTAATGAGTGCGAAAAAAGCCAATAAATATATTCGTAATGTTTTCACTGTATTAAGTTTTAAATAATTAAAAAGTATATGCCCATGAAGCGCTGATAATATACTTCTGCTTTAATTGTATGCCATATACGTACTGGTATAGCGGCATCCCATATTCAATGCCCAACTTATGTACCTGTTTAAAATGAAAGGATGTACCTATATAAGCATTGATCTTTTCGGTTCCATAACTTAATGGATCGGTACCTGGTTCAAGCAGTGGGGATTGATCCGAATCACGTCCTTGTATGGTTCCTGAAAAAGTTCCATCCAGCCGAAAAGAACTGCTGATGAAAGGTAGCCATTGATAAGCGACCCATGCATTGCAATTAAACTCATTGCTAAGTTTGTAATCAAGTGCATTGAAAGTGGTTCGGTAAATATCAGAAACACTGGCACTGAAGGCTAATGAATTTTTTCGGTACATGTAAGTAATGGCGGGCAAAATCTCCACACTACCAGAACCCAGTTGCATGTTGTACGGATAATGTTTATTCGGATACATGGGGTCATTCGCATTACCCTTTTCATAAATGCTTCCGGTTGGAATGCTAGCTCCTAAACTAAGTACAAACTGATAGGTGTTGCGTTGTATAACACCGTATAAGGCATGTAACTTTATATCCCCAAGTCCAGTTGTTTTAATGGTATGTGTTGGAGATGTCATGGTTGTACTTCCATGTACATGATTCGCAGTATACATACTCATGTCCATAGAATTGAATTGATAATTGAACATAGCCATTATCGTCAACCGGTCGGTAATTCCATACATACCCATCAGCATGTGCATTTGCATGTTCATGCGATCAGGCGACATGAGATATTTAGCAAAAACCTCCTCTTTATTTTGAGAAGCAGTTCCTAATAAAAGATCATGCATGTACATGCCCATGTATCTATAGGAGACCATCCATTCATTTTTAGTGTGCACATCACTAATCATCACACCTGCAGGTGTAAGATCGGTTCCACAACAGGAATAGCTGCATTGAGCCGTATCATTGCTTGATTGCGCCAGCGTATAGTTCGATTGTAGCGTTAATAAAATAACTGCCAACAACCAGTTTAGCTGTATTCTCATGATCAAAAAAATTAGAGCAGGTGACAGACGGTCATACCATCCGTATCCGCTTATTCAAAATAGATTAACAGTTCATCGGTTGATGAACAAGAATGGAATTTAAGATAAAGCGGGTGGGTGAAAAATAGCGTAACGCGGAGCATCCGGATACGTTACGATATAGATAGTGTTGTGAGAAATAGTGGAGCTGACAGCTATAAAAGCAGTTGATGCAGGTGCGGAGTAAAATTGAATTTCTGATTTTTCTTTGGAAGAAGTGGGTGTTTCTTCTTTTTTATCTTCCTTTTCCAATTGCTTTTTTAAATGACATTTTCCATTGCAATGCAGCATTGGTTTTGATTTGTTAACACAAAAATTCTTTGTAATAGTGGCTTTATTAAGCTCATAATTAACTAAAAGGGAGAGCTTTGAAAGCGGCTGAAGCAAAAATGCCGCACAAAGAAATATGGAAATAAGGACTTTCAATTTGGTAAAATAGAAGTCAAAAGTAATGTTAAATTCTTCTAATCCCAAGTTAAAATGGTTATATTTACAGATAGCATGAAAACAATGGTCTCTAAATCTCTTTTATTAGTTTTATTCGGCTTTATATTACACTTTACCGGAGTCGCACAATATAAATCTGCTGTAATTGGGGTGGATGGTCTGACTTGTTCTGCTTGTTCCTTTGCAACACAAAAATCACTATTGGAGTTAAAATCAGTGGACAGTGTTCACATGGAGTTGGAAACGAATACAGCAACCGTTTATTTCAGGCCGGGACAAAAAGTAAATGTGAAGGATCTTGCCAAAAAAGTGGTAGATGCCGGGTTTTCTGTTCGCAGCATATCTGCCACACTAAATGTAAATGAATGGAATGCCACTCCAAATGGATGTTGGAGCTATGAAAACGATATGTATCATTTTATGAAACTGGATGCACCAAAAAAATTGAATGGCGAAATCCAATTGACATTTATCGGTGAAAAATTTATGCCTGCTAAAGAATTTAAAAAATGGAAAATGTATTCAAAAAATACATGCCCTCCAAATGGTGTTCAAACCCTTTATTCGCAAGACTACTATGTTACGATACAATAGAAAAAATATCCTGCTGTTTTTTCTGTTATTCATCACTACTCCTTCTTTTGTTGCACAAGAACTGTTTCCATTAAATGAGCCAGCCAGCAATACCCCCAAAGGAGTGCTTGGTTTACGGGTAATGGGTGAGAGTTTCAAAGAAGTAAAACAATTCAGGAATCAATTCTCCCTGCGAGCTATGTATGGCATTCTGCCTCGTTTATCACTTACTGTTACGGTTGGCATGTCCAATCACCACGATAAAAATTTTCCCCCTAACCTGGTTTCACATACACATAATGGAAAGGAAACGGTTTATACAACCGGTGATTTTCAAAGAGGGCTAAATTATCCTTATCGCTCCAATGGAATTTACTTGTTTATGAAATACCGTTTTATTTCACGGGATGGCACGCATCGCCACTTTCGAATGGCAGCCTACGCAGAGGGAGCTTATGTGCAACAAGCACATGATGAGGCAGAACCTAACCTGATGGGCGATACCAAAGGAGTGGGGGCTGGGCTAATCACTACGTATTTGAAAAATCATTTTGCTGTTTCTTTAACTTCAGGCTTCATTGTTCCGGGAGCTTATACGGGGCTATCACCAGATGTAAGCGGTGGACCGATGATTCCAACAGAAATAAAATATGGCCGTGCACTGGCGTATAATTTATCGATGGGGTATTTATTGTTTCCAAGAGTGTATAAAGATTATGATCAACTGAATGTAAATGTTTATCTGGAACTGCTTGGAAGATCATATGAAGCAGCAAAAGTCACACAATACGGAAATGTAAGTATACCAATCAATACACCTTTACTTGATAAAGGACATTACATAGATGCTGCACCAGGTGTTCAATGCATCTTTAAATCAAATTTACGCCTTGACTTTTCTGTAAAACTTCCAATGATTAATAAATCGTATGCGCATTTCTATCCGGTGTTTACAGTAGGAGTACAGCGGTATTTTTATTTTAAGAAGAGGAAGTAAAACACACTGGCCCTCGTTTACCTCTCCCCCAGCCCCTCTCCTTGAAAATAAGGAGAGGGGTGACTAAGAAATGAAATTAATCTTATTTGTTTCTATCTACTTTCAATTTTTGTATGACTCATTGTGATTTGTAATATTGCTCACAAAAAAGTGACTCAAGAAAATTACAGTCACCCCTCTCCTTATTTTCAAGGAGAGGGGCTGGGGGAGAGGTAAGCGGGGCCTGTGCGTTACACCCCTTACTTGTCCGCCGAAGCTTTAGCGAAGGAGGAAAAATACAGCGGTACAATTAACTTTACACTCACATTCCTTCCCATACCATATACACCCATCCTTCCGGTTGCATAATTTTCCGGTGTGTATTTCAAACGGCTGAGATTATTTTGATAGGCAGCATCTAACAAATTGTTGACACTGATATAGAGCGAACAAAATACATGATCCTTGTTTTTTATTTCTGTACCTGCACCCAAATTTAAAAGGGTATAGGCCGGTGTGGCTGTTTCTGTTCCATAGGCAATGTAAAATTTATCTTGTTTTAAATAATTTTCAACTTCTAATTTTAGATAGGTGTTGCTGAATCGCTTTCCTTTACTTTTAATATCCGCTTTCAACTCCGATTGAATTTTTGGTGCAGGTGTAAAAGGCAGGTATTTGGTTGAATCCGGTTGGTTTTCCTGAACCGATTGCACATACGAAAATGAATTTTCAACGTGTAACCAATCGAGTGGATGCGGATGAATATCAATCATAATTTCGCCACCGAGCAGAGTTGCTTTTCCGGAAACAAATTTAAATGTGCTGTATCCATCACGAATGGAATCACCACCATTCATACTGTTTAGTTTTCTGGAAAAAATAAAATTGTCGATGCTGTTACGAAACAAATCCAATTCAACGGTAATGTGATGTGTGTTTACACCAAGTGCTGCATCTGTTTGAAAACTGGTTTCTGCTTTTAAATGTGGATCTCCAATTTCATAACGGATGGTACCATCATGCAATCCATTTGCGCCCAATTCACCAATGTTAGGGGCACGATAACCACGTGCTGCATTTATTTTGATATAAACTTCTTCGTTGAATTGATAGGTGGCACCAATGCTTCCGGTTATGCCGGAAAAGGTAGCGTGAAAGGCGTTGAACTGATGATAAAGCGTGGAATCCGTAGCTACATACAAATCTTTTCCTTGTTGATTTCGCGTATCATAGCGAATACCTCCGCTGATATCAAATTTATCAAATGATTTTTTTAAGATCGTAAAAACACCGATGTCAAACAAGTTGTACTCAGGAACCAGGAATTCTGTTCCTTTGTTTTGCGACTGCTGTTGCATACCATTTACGCCAAATGAAATATTAAAATTATTTTTTTCATTCATCGTGTAGCGCAAATCATAATTGATGGTATTCATCAAAAAATACAACCCATAGGCATTCGGTATAAATACATTACTGAATTCCTGACGTTGATTTTGTTGAATACCAAGCGTCGCTTTTACACTTCCTCCTTTGGTAATGAAATTGGAATTCAATACCGCTTTGTAATGTTTAATTTTTTGGTAAGGGTTGAATGGTGTATAATTTTTATAATCTTTGTTTGTTGCAATTTCTGTAGTAGCCGTAGAATCATTTACAACTACTGGCTTTACAAATTTTCCGGTAAGGCTGTCTCGTTCTCCTTCAACTACACCCGGTGTTAAGCTGTACATGCTAAAATGCAAATGCGCGTATCCCCATGATTTGTTAATCCCCATGATTCCACCGATGTTTTGCTCTTTGTAGGCGGAATTAAAAACGTACCCATCGTATTTGTTTTTATAGTCCTGTGCCATTTTATTGCTGTAACGAAGATCCCAGATAAATCCTTTTAGGTTACCAGCTATGTTGCCTGAATATCCAATCAATCCATTGTTTGTTTGGTAATTACCAATCATATTTCCCTGAATAGTTCCTTCGGGCAAGGAAAGAGCAGACAACATGTTGATTACACCAGCAATGGCATCAGAGCCATAAGATAAGCTGGCTGGGCCTTTCAGGATTTCGATGCGATTCACAGAAAATTCATCAATTTCAATTCCATGCTCATCGCCCCATTGCTGACCCTCCTGGCGTATGCCATCATTTACAACCACTACGCGGTTGTATCCCAACCCACGGATTACCGGTTTTGAAATACCGCTTCCGGTTGTTATTTGGGAAATGCCGGGTTGTTTGGAAATGGCGTCAATAATGTTTCCGGATGCGGTTTCCAACAATTGTGTATGCTGAACAATTTGAATGGGAGTAGGTGTATGTTTTCGTTCACCGGCTTGTGAAAGACCTGTAACGACCACTTCATTCATTTCTT
>DASRRA010000068.1:0-5547 GCA_035696085.1 Bacteroidia bacterium
GTCTTAAATGATGCAATCAAAGCGTCTGTTCAGGAGGTAACTGAAAATGAGTATGACGGAAGTAGCGTTGCAACATACACTTTATTAAACACAAACTTGAACTCAGTAATTCTTGAAAAATGGAAAGCTATGTTCACTACACCTGTAGAGGCTTATGCGGCTTACCGAATTACTGGTTTTCCTAAATTAAAACCGAATCCTTCTGCGTCTCTGCCATACATTCCTAAACGTTTCCCTACACCACAAGGAGAACGCGTTTCCAATCCCAACGCACCAACTCCATCTTTAGGAACCCCTGTTTGGTATGCTGAATAATAGCTTTAAGCGATAAAAAAGGAGTTTATCGACAATCGATTATCCGAAAACCCCGGCATTCTGCTTCTCATGCAGATTGCCGGGGTTTTTTCGATTCAAAAAAAAATCCTTGCATATTCCAAAAAGTTGTATATTTGCATCAATTATTTCACAATAATTTACAGTTCACTCAAGTTTAATTCTTTTAGATTACAAAAGAAATGAAAAAAGCAAAGTTGCACTTCAACTTCCTTTCAGCAGCTGACAAGATGTTCAGCAAGATTGCTGTTTTGTTTATTCCTAAAGTTGTAACGCTTACTCCAGTTACAACTAAAGTTCCTCATAACCCTAGACGCTAAGTCGTACAGCTCTATTTAGACTGCTTACGTAGCGGTCGTCCTCCGAAATCCTTTATTTAATTGTTAGTCGTAATGGTATTTGAATTGCCATAACGCTCGTGTCTAATTTTTAACTTTCTACTGATGGACAACTCAGTATTTAATGTTATTGTTGCCAGTGCGCAACATGTGCAATATTCGCAAATGATTGTGGATGAAATGGAAGCCTCTGCCAAGGCCCGTGGGACTGGTATTGCCAAAAGATCACCTGATTATATAACCCAAAAAATGCTGGAAGGGAAAGCTGTTATTGCACTTACCCAAGATGGCGAATGGGCTGGTTTCTGTTACATCGAAACCTGGAGCCATGGGAATTATGTTGCCAATTCTGGTTTGATCGTGGCCCCTAAATTCCGCAAAGGTGGTTTGGCTAAAGCCATCAAAGAAAAAATCTTCGAGCTTTCAAGGACCAAATATCCCGATGCTAAAATCTTCGGCTTAACCACCGGTTTGGCAGTTATGAAAATTAACTCCGATTTGGGATATGAACCCGTTACTTATTCCGAACTTACACAAGATGATCAGTTTTGGAAAGGTTGCCAAAGCTGCGTTAATTTCGATATCTTAAGAAGCAAGGATCGTAAGAATTGCCTTTGCACAGCCATGCTATATGATCCTTTGGAAAAAGAAGGAAAAAAAGAAGAAAAGGTTGTCAAAAAAGATGACTTAAAAAAAAACGACAAACGAAAATAGCTATTCCATCATAATCAATTTAAATAAATAAAAAAATGAAAAATAATAAAGTGGTTTTAGCATTTAGTGGTGGTTTAGATACTACCTACTGCGCTATTTACCTGTCAAAAGTAAAAAACTATGAAGTGCATGCTGTGAGCGTGAATACCGGTGGTTGGGATGCAGAAGAAGTAGCGAGAATTGAAAAACATGCCCTTTCATTAGGTGTAAAATCATATAAATGTATTGATGAAACTGATAATTTCTATAAATCAGTTATCCGTTTTCTTATTTATGGAAATATTTTAAAAAATAATACCTATCCGCTTTCCGTAAGTGCGGAGCGTATTTCACAAGCCATGGTTATTGGTAATTATGCAAAGACGATTGGTGCTGCTGCAGTAGCGCATGGTAGCACCGGTGCAGGTAACGATCAGGTTCGTTTCGACATGGTATTCAATATCCTTGTTCCGGATGTAGAAATCATTACGCCTATCCGTGATATGAAATTATCACGTGAAGCTGAAATCGAATTCTTGAAATCACACGGTGTGAACATGAATTTCGAAAAAGCGAAATACAGCATCAATAAAGGTATCTGGGGTACATCCGTGGGAGGTAAAGAAACATTAACCTCTAAAGATTATTTGCCCGAAGATGCATTTCCAACTCAACTTACAAAACAAGGAAAAGAGCAATTGACGCTCCGTTTTGAAAAAGGGGAATTGATTGGCATTAATGGAAAAAAATTCAAGAGCCCTGTATTAGCTATTCAGGAGCTATCAGCAATTGCTGCTCCATACGCCATTGGGCGCGATATTCACGTAGGAGATACTATCATCGGTATCAAAGGACGTGTTGGATTTGAAGCAGCAGCTCCCTTGATCATTATTAAAGCACACCACCTACTGGAAAAACATACATTAACCAAATGGCAATTGTACTGGAAAGATCAATTATCTGCCTGGTATGGAAACTGGCTGCATGAAGGACAATTCCTGGATCCGGTGATGAGAAACATGGAAAGCTTTTTAGAAGAAACACAAAAAAATGTGACCGGGGAAGTGTTTGTAACGCTACAGCCCTACAATTTCCAGGTAACCGGAATTGAATCACCATATGATTTGATGTCTTCAAAATTTGGAAGCTATGGTGAGATGAACAACGGCTGGACAGGTGATGATGTAAAAGGGTTTGCAAAAATATTTGGAAACCAAACATCTATTTATCACCAGGTAAATAATCATGCGGAATTAAAAACACAACAATAGGCATGAGCACTGCAAAAATAAAAGTAGGCGTTGTTGGTGGTGCAGGTTATACCGGTGGTGAGTTGTTACGCATATTGGTGAATCACCCGAATGCGACGATTGCCTTTGTACATAGTAAAAGCAAGGCCGGAAAATTTATTCACGAAGTCCACACTGATTTGATTGGTGATACTGATATCAAATTTACTTTTGAATTATCGGATGCAGTCGATGTATTGTTTTTATGCGTTGGTCATGGTGAAGCAAAAGTATTTTTAGCGGAAAACAAGATTGATAAAAAAATAAAAATTATTGATCTGAGTCAGGATCACCGTTTGAATAACAAAGAATTTGTATATGGTTTACCGGAGTTAAATAAAGAGCAAATTAAAAAGGCGAATCACATTGCCAATCCGGGTTGTTTTGCAACCTGTATACAATTGGCTTTATTGCCGCTTGCTGCAAATGGATTGCTAAAAGATGATGTACATATTTCAGCAACAACCGGCTCAACTGGTGCGGGGCAGTCCTTAAGTACGACTTCGCATTTCAGCTGGAGACAAAATAATTTAAGCATTTACAAAGCATTTGAACACCAGCATTTGAATGAAATCGGGCAAAGCTTAACACAACTGCAAAAAGGTTTTGAAAAAGAGTTAAACTTCATTCCGTATCGTGGAAGCTTTACCCGTGGAATCATTGCTACAGTGTATATCAATACTGATTTGAGTTTGGAAAAAGCTCAGGAATTGTATCAATCGTACTATGCGGCGCATCCTTTTGTACACCTAAGCAAAAATGCCATCGACTTAAAACAAATTGTAAATACCAATAAAGGATTGTTGCAATTGCAAAAGCATGGAAATAAATTATTGATCACCAGTTGTATCGATAATTTGTTGAAAGGGGCGTCCGGACAAGCTGTACAAAACATGAATTTGTTGTTTGGCCTGGAGGAGAAAGCAGGCTTGAATTTAAAAGCAGCGTATTTTTAAAATGCCTCACGATTGGATCACATATGGTTTAATGTTTTTACTCGCTTTCAGTGCAGGATTTATTGACTCTGTTGTTGGAGGTGGTGGGCTTATTCAATTACCTGCTTTGCTTATCCTTTTCGCAGGAATTCCAATTCCAACATTAATGGGAACCAACAAATTTGCAGGTTTTTCAGGAACAGCACTGGCAACCACCCGTTACTTAAAACAAACCAATGTTCCCTGGAAGTCTATCTGGCCCGCAATTATATCTGCATTGATTTTTTCATTTTTGGGCGCACGCGTGGTAAGTCACATTCACAAGGAAGATATTAAAATCATTGTATTGTGTTTATTAGTAGTAGTTGCAATCTATACATTTTTAAAAAAAGAATTTGGATTGCATCATGCACCTAAATTAAATGTGGTTCAAACAGCTACCTATTCCTTTTTAACAGGAGCAATACTAGGTTTTTATGACGGATTTTTTGGGCCTGGTACAGGCAGCTTTTTAATTGTTGTTTTCATCAGCCTTTTTGGATTTAACTTTTTGATTGCCTCAGCATCAGCAAAACTGGTGAATTGTGCAACCAATGTTTCAGCACTTACTTATTTTATCATTAGTGGTCAGATCAACTATCCTTTAGCAATTTCAGTCGCTGTATTTAATATGGGAGGCTCGTTTATAGGATCAAAAATGGCCATTCAAAAAGGAAGTGCTTTTGTAAGAACGTTTTTTTTAATCATTGTAAGTGCAATGATTGTAAAATTCGGATATGATATACTAACAGAAAAATAAATTAAACAAATCGCTAATCATGAACTTATTTAACGTTTATCCATTGTTCGATATTGAGCCGGTTAAAGCTCAGGGATCTTATATCTGGGATGCCAACGGAACAAAATACCTGGATCTGTATGGTGGACATGCAGTTATTTCTGTTGGACACAGCCACCCATATTATGTACAAAAAATAACAGAACAATTAAATAAAATCGGATTCTATTCCAATTCCGTAAAAATTAAACAACAGGAAGAGCTTGCAAAAAAATTAGGTGAGCTTTCCGGATATGAAAATTACAACCTGTTTTTATGCAACAGCGGAGCAGAGGCGAATGAAAATGCATTAAAACTGGCTTCTTTCCAAACAGGAAGAAAGAAAGTGATTGCGTTTGGAAAGTCATTTCACGGACGTACTTCGTTAGCTGTAGCTGCTACCGATGATGCAAAAATTGTAGCACCAATAAATGAAACAAATAATATTGTTTTTGTTCCATTCAATGATATTACCGCATTTGAAAAGGAAATCGATAACAATACATGCGCAGTAATTATTGAAGGAATGCAGGGAGTGGGAGGCGTGAATGTTCCAACTGCCGAGTTCTTACAAAAAATAAAAGCACTTTGCGAAAAAAATGGTGCACTCCTTATTTTGGATGAGGTGCAAAGCGGGTACGGACGTTCGGGTAAATTCTTTTCACATCAACATGCCAATATAAAGCCTGATATTATTACGACTGCGAAAGGTATGGGTAACGGCTTTCCAATTGCCGGCGTGTTAATAAATCCTTCAATTGAAGCAAAAATGGGAATGCTTGGAACTACTTTCGGTGGTGCCTATTTGGCATGCGCTGCGGGTATTGCGGTATTGGATATTATTAAAAAAGAAGGCTTGATTGAAAATTCAGAAAAAATCGGAAACTATTTGATGCAGGAAATCAAAAAAATTGTGGGTGTGAAAGAAGTTCGTGGACAAGGATTAATGGTAGGTATTCAATTGGATACACCTTGCGCGGATGTACGCAATGAATTGCTGCACAAGCATAAAATATTTACAGGCTCCTCTTCAGAGAAGCATACTTTGCGTATTCTTCCGGCTTTGAATATAACCAAAGCAGAGATTGATCTGTTCTTAAAAGCATTCACTACTGCGCTTCAATCCGTAAAATTAAAAGTTG
>DASRRA010000069.1:0-9007 GCA_035696085.1 Bacteroidia bacterium
CATTCATGGTGACAAATGAATGGGTTTGAAAATATAAATTCCTTTGTTACCCCTCTCCTTGCAAAAGGAGAGGGGCTAGGGGTAAGGTTAAAAAGGAAGGTCGTCTTCCTGAGATGCTGCTGAGAATGATGCTGCAACACTGTTTGTATTGCTTGCATTGTTAGAGGAACCATTTGCGCCGGCTTCAATTCTCCAGGCTTCTAATGTATTGAAATATTTTACTTCATTTTTTGGGGAAGTCCATTCGCGACCACGTAGGTTGAAATGTACTTTTATCTCATCACCAACATTGTATTGATCAATTAAGCTGCATTTATCTTGCGTTAATTGAAAAGAAATATGTTGTGGGTATTGAGACGAATTGTCCGTTAATACGAATTCTCTTTTTCTGAATTTTTCAGACACTTGTTGTGCCTCTCCTTTTACTTTTAAAATTCCGTTAATGTCCATGATATGTTTAGTTCTAGTTTGATTACAATATAATTAAATTTTTTCAGATAATAAAATTTTCCAGGCCTCGTCCACTTTTCCATGTTCCAGTAATTCTTTGGCAATACGGTGCAGTTCTTTGCTTTCAGTGCTGCTACCACCAAAGTTTTTAAGCGTTTCTTTCAGGGTTGAATTTTTATAACTGATCACTTCCTCCGCGGATGGTGCCTTCTCCACGTTGCCCAATTGTCCCAGGTTGTTACCCGTAAGTACAGTTGAATTGCGGATATGTTCCGGTAACTGATCAATGCCAATACCTAAGTTTAGGATAGGTTTGGTGACTTCAAATAAAGCACCTGCATTTGTTCTGCTATACCAGTTCCCGCCTAAACGCGCGACCAGGTCAATTTTGCGTGGATCTATTTGTTTATTATCATCCAATACATCTTCGCTGATGTGTAACAGTACAATTTCACAAATAATAAGATTACCGGCTCCGCCTTGGGTTCCCAGTTCTATCACTTGTTTTACTTTACACTCCAGTTGGGCCGGCGATTCCTTGACACGGAAAGGCTTTACCAATTCGGATTTAACAGGGGTTAATCCTGCTTTTTCAAATTCATTGACACCTTTTGCATATTCGGTGCTGGCCAGGGATGCTTGTTGTACCAGGTTATAATTCACCACATTGATCACCACTTCGGGTACTTCCTTGATATTCTCGTAGGTATGTTTCGGAAGACCTGTTCGGCCGCTTAAGGCAGGGGAGAAGATAGCAATGGGTGGATTGGCACTAAATACATTAAAAAAGCTGAAAGGCGACAAATTAGGGGTTCCTTTCGCATCAATTGTACTGGCAAAAGCAATAGGACGAGGTGCTACAGCACCCAGTAAATAGCTATGCAATACAGGTGTTTTTACTTCTTTAGGGTCAATTGTCAACATAAGAATTAAATAATTTAGCAAATTTAAAACTTAAATTTCAGGATCCGAAAAATTGTTATCAACGGCGTTGGCCGCGAGTGATCTAAAAACTTTCAAAAAAAATCCTTGTTATTTATTATAAAAACATATCTTTGCAATCCAATTTAACAAAAGCTGCGGATGTGGCGTAATTGGCAGCCGCGCCAGACTTAGGATCTGGTGCCTCACGGCGTGGGGGTTCGAGTCCCTTCATCCGCACTGCGTCCGCCGAAGCTTCAGCGAAGGCGGACAGTGTCTAAAGCTCAAGCGAAAGCGGGCAAAATCCACAAAGTAACAAGTGGATAGAAAAATAAAAACCGTAAACACTTAATTATAAGTCGTTTGCGGTTTTTTGTTTTTGAGCCAGTTAATCCCCTTTCCTACATATTGACCAATCAGAAATTATCCTGTTTCGTTTTACTGGTACTCCTCTATGTAGTTGAATCTGCATTTTTCCATATATTCACACCTAATAAATTTTATTAAAGAAAAAGAATGTTCGAGCAAACCTTTAAAAATATTGATGACATACTGCATAAAGATGCTGGTTGTGGCAGTGAGTTAGATTACGTAGAACAAACCTCCTGGATATTGTTTTTAAAATATTTGGACGATTTAGAAAAAGACAAGGCAACCGCTGCTGAACTTTCCGGTAAAACCTACACCCCCATTATTGACAAAAAATTTCAATGGACAGTTTGGGCTGCTCCCAAGAAAAAGGATGGTGAAATAGATCATCACAAAGCATTAACAGGCAAGGATCTTACTCTTTTTGTAAACAGCAAGCTATTTCCTTATCTTGAAAAATTTAAGGTCAACGCTACAAGCGCAGATACCATTGAATATAAAATTGGAGAAATTTTTAGCGAGCTAAAAAATCGCATACAAAGCGGTTACAATTTACGTGAGGTGATTGATCGCATTGATGAACTTCGTTTTCGTACGCATGCTGAAAAGCATGAGATGAGCCATTTGTATGAATCAAAAATACAAAACATGGGGAATGCTGGTCGTAATGGAGGAGAGTATTATACGCCACGCCCGTTGATCAGAACAATTATAAAAGTGGTTGATCCTAAAATAGGAGACAAAATTTACGACGGAGCAGTAGGGAGTGCGGGCTTTTTATGTGAGGCATTTGATTATTTAAAAAATAGCAAAAAGCTTACAACTGCTGAGATAACAACTTTACAGAAAAAGACCTTTTACGGTAAAGAAAAAAAATCATTAGCTTATGTAATAGGTATCATGAACATGATTCTTCACGGAATAGAAGCACCTAACATTGTTCATACAAACACACTTGCAGAGAATTTAGCAGATATACAAGAAAAGGATCGGTATGATGTGATATTGGCAAACCCTCCGTTTGGTGGTAAAGAACGCGCAGAGGTGCAACAAAATTTTCCAATTAGAACCGGAGAAACAGCATCGCTTTTCTTACAACACTTTATTAAAATATTGAAGGCAGGAGGTAAGGCGGGGATTGTTATAAAAAATACGTTTTTAAGCAATACAGATAATGCATCAGTTGCTTTGCGCAAGCAGTTGCTGGAAAGTTGTACTTTGCATACAGTGCTGGATTTACCAGGTGGAACCTTTACAGGGGCGGGTGTAAAAACGGTTGTATTATTTTTTGAGAAAGGGGCGCCTACTAAAAAGGTGTGGTTTTATCAATTGAACTTGAACAGGAATTTAGGTAAAACCAATGCATTAAATGAGAAGGATTTAGAAGACTTTGTTAAGTTGCAAAAAACGTTCACTGAAAGTGAGAACTCATGGACAGTAAAAATAAAGGATGTGGATCAATCTACTTTTGATTTAAGTGCTAAAAATCCGAATAAGAAAGAAGAAGGGGGTTTACGATCCCCAAAAGAAATTTTAAAAGAATTGAAAATTTTGGATCAAGAAAGTGCGGATATTTTAAACTCAATTAAAGAATTGATATGATAAAATTAGGTGACCTATTCCATTTCGTAAACGGACGTGGTTTCAAGAAAAGCGAATGGGAAAATGTAGGCCTTCCAATTATTCGCATTCAAAATTTGAATAATTTAAATGCAGGATTTAATTATTTTAAGGGCAGTTTTGATAAAAAAATCGAAATAAAAAAAGGAGATTTACTTTTTTCCTGGTCTGGTACAATCGGAACTTCTTTCGGACCGCATATTTGGAATGGTGAAACGGCTCTGTTGAACCAGCATATTTTCAAACTTGAATTTAAAGAAGAGATTGATAGAGATTATGCATTTCATTCATTAAAACACATTACAGCGGAAATTGAAAAACATGTTAATGGCGCGGTAGGGTTAGTTCATATAACTAAAGAAAAATTAAAGCAGTTTGAAATCCCATTGCCACCTTTATCTGAGCAAAAGCAAATAGTTGCCATCTTGGACGAGACCTTTTTTGCTATAAATAAAGCCAAAACCAATGCTGAACAAAACCTGAAAAATGTTAAAGAACTTTTTGAGAGTTATTTGCAAGAATTTTTTGAAAAGAAAGGAGAGGCATGCCAGGAAAGGAAATTAGAAGAGATATGCCACATTATCGGCGGTGGAACACCCTCAAAAAGTAACAAAAAATATTATGGAGGAGACATTTATTGGGCAACGGTCAGAGATATGAAGAGTGAAATAGTTACAAATACTGAACATAAAATCACAAAAGATGCAGTAACGAACAGTGCTACTAACATTATTCCAAAGGGCAACGTTATTATTGCAACTAGAGTTGGGTTAGGAAAAGTTTGTATAGTTGCAAATGATACGGCAATTAATCAAGATTTGAAAGGTGTAATCCCTATAGATCCTAAGGAATTATCTGTAGATTTTTTGTTTAGGTGGTTTAAGTCAATTTCTAGTAAAATTATTGAAGAAGGAACTGGGGCAACTGTTCAAGGCGTAAAACTTCCTTTTATTAAATCGTTAACTATTTGGCTCCCACCTTTAGATACTCAACAGGCTATTACAAAAAAAATTGACATTTTATCGTTAGAAATTGAGAAATTAGAAGCGATATACCAAAAGAAAATTAACAGTTTAGAGGAACTAAAAAAATCAATTCTCCAAAAGGCATTTAATGGTGAACTAAAAACACATTCAAATGCCACAGCTTAAAAAGTATAATTTCATGGAAGTCGGTATTAAATCGCCATTAAATTTAAATGGTGATTTGCAGACATTACGTAATGAAGCGGGATTACCTATTGTTTTTCTTATCGATGAAAGTCATGATAATCTAAACAGCTGTATTAATAAAAATATAGAAAATGCAATCGAGCTCATAAAAAACGCGGATGTGAGAATTATTGGTGTTGAAAGTAGATATGGGGGAAAGTTATGGAATGAGGGTGACGAAGAATATGAAGAAGAGAATGACAACGCAAATGATTATAAGGGTGGTTGTACGACTTTTGAAGATGGTTTAAAGGAAGAGTATGAAAATTATTTATTTGGTGTTGAAAGCTTTGGTATAATGAGCAAAATAGCGTGCAGCTTTGGTAAAGGGAATGGTTTGGACTCAATTGACAAAATTTCTGATCACCATTTGAATAAGCTACGTTCAAAACATTTTATCAAAACACTTTTTGAGCATCATCAAGCAAATGAAGTTAAAGGTAATCTACTTCTCAATTGCGGTAGAGACCACAATACACATATTGAAGAATGGATAAAAAGCGGCGAAATTGATGAGATCGCAAATCATAGAGCCAATTATATACGAATAAATACGATTGATTAAAATGAACGAAGCCGAAACAAGAGCCGAACTGATAGACCCCAAGCTAAAAGCTTGCGGTTGGGGTATTGTGGAAGGCTCAAAAGTCCTTAGGGAATATCATCTGACTGAAGGTAAAATTCAGCCAGGTGGTGGACGTTCAAAAAAAATTATTGCCGATTACATTTTAGTTTATAAAGGAATTAAACTGGCAGTAATAGAAGCAAAAAGTGATGATCTTGGTGTAGGAGAAGGCGTGGCACAGGCCAAACAATATGCAGAGAAGCTAAAATTGGAAACTACCTACTCCTCTAATGGAAAGGAGATTTATAGCATCTGCATGAGAACAGGAGCTGAGGGTTTAGTTGACAATTATCTGACACCAGATGAATTGTGGGAGAAAACATTTCCAACTAGTACAACTTCAGTAGCAACTAAAAATTCTGCTAACAAATGGAGATTAAAATTTTCTGAAATTCCATTTGAAGACAAAAGCGGTACCTGGCAACTGCGATATTACCAGGAAATTGCTGTACGCAATACATTGGAAGCTGTTGCCAATAGTAAAGAACGTATCTTGCTAACATTAGCAACAGGTACGGGCAAAACAGCAATAGCATTTCAAATAGCCTGGAAATTATTTCAAACGAAGTGGAATTTGAAGAGAGATGGTAACCGCAGCCCTCGTATTTTGTTTTTAGCTGACAGAAACATATTGGCGGATCAGGCCTATAATTCCTTTTCGTCATTTCCAGAAGATGCCTTAGTTCGTATTAAACCAAAGGAGATTCGAAAAAAAGGAAATGTACCTACAAATGGTAGTATATTCTTTACCATTTTTCAAACCTTTATGAGTGGTAACGATAAGGAAGGAAAACCAGCTCCGTATTTTGGAGCCTACCCACCAGATTATTTCGACTTCATTATAATTGACGAGTGTCATCGTGGGGGTGCAAATGACGAAAGCAATTGGAGAGCGATCATGGAGTATTTTTCACCTGCTGTGCAATTGGGGCTAACCGCCACTCCTAAACGGAAAGACAACGTAGATACTTACAAATATTTTGGTGAACCTGTTTACGTATACTCTTTAAAAGAAGGAATCAATGATGGTTTCCTTACCCCCTTCAAAGTAAAACGTATAAAAACTACTTTGGATGATTACATCTACACAAGTGATGATAAAATTATAGAAGGTGAAATCGAAGAAGGGCGATTATATACAGAGCCTGATTTTAACCGCATTATCGAGATAAAAGCCAGAGAGGCAAAGCGTGTTCAGATTTATATGTATGAAGCTAATCAAAAAGAAAAGGCCATTATCTTCTGCGCAACGCAAGATCACGCAGCCGCTATTCGCGATTTGGTAAATCAATATAAAAAAAGTAGTGATCCAAATTATTGCGTTCGCGTTACTGCAAACGATGGGGAAGAAGGTGAGCGCTTTTTACGCGAATTTCAGGATAATGAAAAAACAATCCCAACTATATTGACCAGTTCCCAAAAACTTTCAACTGGAGTAGATGCAAGAAACATTCGCAATATAGTCTTAATGCGCCCTGTAAATTCGATGATAGAGTTTAAACAGATAGTAGGTAGAGGCACACGCTTGTTTGATGGTAAGGAGTTTTTTACTATTTATGATTACGTGGATGCATTCCATCATTTCGCAGATCCAGAATGGGACGGTGAACCGCTAGATCCTGAACCAGTAATGGTAAAAGAGCAAGGAGAACAGTACAAATACAAAGAGAGGGAAGTGCAAACGGGTGAGCAAAGTGATGGAAAAGAAAAACGCAAACGTATCAAAATAAAACTTCGTGATGGAAAAGAGCGGGAGATCCAATCCATGATTGCTACTTCTTTTTGGAGTGCAGAAGGAAAACCAATTTCGGCAGAGGAGTTCCTAAACAATTTGTTTGGTGAATTGCCTAACTTATTTAAAAGTGAAGAAGAACTGCGAATAATCTGGAGTAATCCAATTACCAGAAAGGCGTTGCTAGATAAATTGGAAGAAGCGGGGTTTCCTAAAAGCGATTTGATAATTGTACAACAGTTGGTCAATATGGAAAAAAGCGATCTGTTCGATGTGTTAGAATATGTTTTTAATGGGAATTATACTGCGCTGACGAGAGAACAGCGTGTTGCAGCATCTCAAGCCACTATTTTGGCCTTGCTTAATGAAAAACAAAAGGAATTTATTGAATTTGTGCTGGCAAAATACATTGAAGCAGGAGTGGAAGAGCTAGATCAGGAGAAACTGCCTAACCTTCTTGAAAATAAATATCAGTCATTAGAAGATGCGAAAAGTATTTTAGGTAAAGTTGGAGATATAAGAACGTTGTTTATCGAGTTTCAGAAACATTTGTACGAGCAACGAGTTGCCTAATCAAATCAACTGTTAAATCGGATACAAAAAATAAAAGACCGTAAACAACTCTGTTTACGGTCTTTTTGTTTAAGTTAAAAGATACGTTATTTGTTAGGTGTACGAATATTCCCGTCCATATCTATATACTGCCCATTTTCAAGTGTAAAGTTTTTACCGTTATTCAGCGTTACTTTCCCGTCTTTACCTATAACAGTACCATTGTTAAGTGTAGTATTTTCGTTGATTAAGGTAAGCTTACCATTCACTCTTGAATAAACTTTTCCATCTTTGAATACCGCACCATCTTGATTCCATCGGATATCCGGAGGAAACATTACAGGATTTTCATTCGTTGGCGTTGTGCTTTTTATGTTTTTAGTAGTGTCTTGTGCATAAGCACCTAAGCTACATGCAACGGCTACTATTGTGATTACTTTTTTCATAACAATTTATTTTAAGTTTATAATAAGATGCTTTTCCCAACTATTAGTCCGTAAAGAATTAAGGAAAGAGGCATGCCTACTACATGTTTCATAAGATTTAAGATTATACCTATTTCTAGGTATTGTCGTGCTCATTCTCTTGTGCTAATTTTGTTAGCAAATGAATCACTTACAGCCAGTTTCCATTCAACCACTTCCTCAGGAGTGTCCGCCTATAACCTGTTTCTTTGAACTCGAGTTCAAGAAGAAAAAATGCTGCAAAAGTTATAAGGATGGAAAACAGTGTCGTAAATGCCCTAAATTAAAGGCACTAGAAGCGTAAGCATTTCCCCGCATTTTGAAAACGTTTCCTAAAACTTAGCTATCGATAAGCGAAAGCAAGGAAGAAATCATGCAACGTTTATTTCCATTTCGACTGCCAAAAAAACGCGTTTATCTATCAAGTTTGTCCATTTTTCGATAGCTGTTTTTAAACTAAAATCCCTTGAAATGCAGTAAAATAGAGAAAAAGAACAATTAAATGTAACCATTCCATTTATTTGACGTATCTTTGCCCTAGTTATTAATCAAAACACAATTATTAAATGAAAAATGGTATTGTAAAATTTTTTAATGAAACAAAAGGATTTGGATTCATTAAAGCAAGTGACTCTAATGAAGAATTCTTTGTTCACGTTTCTGGATTAAAAGAAGAAATCCGTCAAAATGATGAAGTTCTTTTCGAAGTTCAAGAAGGAAAAAAAGGTTTAAACGCTGTAAATGTAAGATTAGCATAATTTATATTTAAACTTAAATTTTTTACCGAAAAGCCCCATTCTGACCAGAACGGGGTTTTTTAGTTTTAGACCAGAATTGTCGTGAATTTCAAAAAAAATCGTACTTTTGTAGCCCTTAAAATAACACATAAAATCACATCATTAATTAAACAAAGGATACGATGAATATTACACAAGAAAATATTGATGAATTGAATGCAGTACTAAAGGTAAAGGTAGTTGCGGAGGATTATTTGCCGAAAGTCGAGCATGCATTGAAAGATTATCAAAAAAGAGCTTCTGTACCCGGCTTTCGCCCTGGAAAA
>DASRRA010000070.1:0-1583 GCA_035696085.1 Bacteroidia bacterium
TAAGCTGATAATGTTTATAAACGGATTTCAAAAAATTAACTGACGAAGTTGTTTCGTCTGTAAAGGCAACAGAATGATTAATATTTACCTGCCCTGCTTCAAGCGAACAAAAGGTAGTGATGTATGTATTTTGTTGACTCATTCTTATTGTAAGATTTGTTTTTGAAAAAGAACCGCAGCATTGCAGCCTCCAAAACCAGCAGCTGTTTTTAAACAGGTATCCACATTTGCCGGTTGTGTTGTTTTTAAAATATTGATCGGTTTACTTACTCCTAATTTATTGAATTGATATGTCCCGATAAGTGTATTGTGCCGCATGGAGTGTATACCGATGATCGACTCAATAACACCGGCTGCGCCAAGGGTGTGCCCAAAATAACTTTTTAAACTATTCATAGGAACACTCGCCAGCTTTGCATCCGTAATGGCCAATGCTTCCATCTCATCATTAAAAAGCGTGGCGGTACCATGCCCTGAAATGTAGTGAACACCTTGGGGAGAAACATTCGCTTCTTGTAAGGTTTTTTCTATCGCTAACAGCAAACCATCTCCCGTACGCGACGGACCGGAAATATGATTGGCATCATTGGAGGTCGCTCCTCCTGTAACAATTATTGGAGTTGCGTTTGATTGTGCTCTTGCTTTTTCACTCGTCAAAACAAGGGTACCACACCCTTCTCCCAGGGAAATCCCATCCCGTGATTCATCATAAGGTTTTGCAACCGTAGCACTTACTGCTTTAAATGATAAGAAGCCGGATACCACAAATTCAGTAAGTATATCAACACCGCATACGATAACATTTTCATAAGTCCCAGATTCCAATAAGCGTTTGCCTATGATAATTCCCAATACACCAGAAATGCAAGCGTTAGAAACAATTAAAGGTTTGTTAGGTAATTTAAAGTAGTCTTGTATAATGCGTGCTGTTTCCCATAAATAAACCCTTTTTTTATCAAAATTTTGCGCATTCGTTGGATCCAAAAGATCAATGTTTCCTTTGGTGGTGGAGATGATCAATAGCGTTTTTTTACTGCTTACATCAATGCCTGTGTTTTGTTTTAATGCAGCCGTGACGGACAGGAGGATTAATTTCTCCAGCCGGGTATACGAAGTTGACGTATTTAACTTCTCAAATTCATTTTCTATTTTTTGATCATCAATCAAAGCCGCATGAATGGGATCGGGAGCGTAAGCGGAAGAGTTAATCTTTTGAACACCCGTTTTCATTTGTTTCAGCTGTTCGAAATTCTCTTCACTTGTAAAACCCAATGGAGAAATAATATTATCTGCTGCGATGTATGTGTGCAATTTCATGTATACCAGCGTCCATTTAATTCGTCAAATATTTTTTTTTCCATTCTGAAAAGAAAGCAGGCATTGTGATATAAAGTTCCTGCTTCAGATCCATAAAAACTTGTATGGATTCACCAGTTGCCACAACAGCCAAATCAGAGGACCTGTACAATTTGTAATTGAACATAATTTTAGCAGCCGGCGAATCAACATAGGTTGTTTCAATGATGATCGTCTCACCATACTTCACTGTTTTCTTGTAATCAATATTGATTTTAACCAGGGGT
>DASRRA010000071.1:0-2148 GCA_035696085.1 Bacteroidia bacterium
ATGGAAGAAAGGTGTTCACATCGGTTACAGAACAAAAGGTAAGTATTACATGTCTCTCTATCGTCTTGGGAATTTTTATGTTGAGATTCAATACAACACCTGTCACGATGGAATTGCCTCTATTCAAACCTTTAATTACGAGGACGAGTTAGAACCCTATCTCAATCAGGTTGACCTGGATAAATTATTTGGATAGTGTGTTTCTATTTCCGGGGTAATTTCCAATTTTTTATTGTCATAAATTTGATCTCCTTTTTGACTCCGTAGCTCAGTTGGTAGAGCAGCTGACTCTTAATCAGCGGGCCGAGAGTTCGAGTCTCTCCGGGGTCACATCAAGTGAATCTGTTTCGTTTTAAAACAAAAGAGACCTTTTCAAGGCTCTTCTTATGACCTTCGTGATTTGGAAAGGAGTTTTTAATAATGAGTGAACAATATTTTTCGGCGGCAATAGAACTATTAATTACAAAACAAGAATAAGTTCATTTTCAGCCTACAATAGATTATAAAACTACCTTCACTGGCTATTTAGCAGTTTATTAAGATTTTAAAAGCAGCTATGAACGTTAAACAGGCAACCTTCACACACATGCCTAAAACCAACCTGCAACAACACATTATTATTGATGCATTGCCAAGCAAAGTTTGGAAAGTTCTTACCAACCCCGACTACATTGATCAATATTTAGTTGAAGGAACTGTAGAGTCGAAATGGACGGAGGGAAGTGCGATAACATTAGTTAATAACACTGAAGGCAAAAAAGAACCTGAGCATAAGGGGAATATTTTGCAGGTGGTTCCCGGCGTTTTATTAAAATACAATCTGCTGGAAGAAAGCAGCAGAAACTTCGTCAATATGACTTACCAGTTAATACCTGCAGAGGAAGGCATTGAACTAAAGTTCAAATGCGAAGGCTTCACTGATAACGAAGAGAATTATGTTTTTAGGGTACAACAAACCAAACTGCTCCTCCAAAAAATTAAATGGCTTGCCGAATACTCCTGAGCACCCGCATGACCCAGGTCAGCAAGAAATTCTGAGCTCTTATCGACATTTGCTATAACAATCCTAACCAATAAACATTGTTATGGCTCATATTATCGAATCGCAATGGATGGGAAAAATGCAGTTCAATGCTCTTGTAAATGGACATACAATAACGATGGATGCACCTGAAAGAGTGGGCGGAGAAGATAACGGTCCTATTCCAAAACCATTTATACTAACGGCCTTATCTGGTTGCACTGGCATGGACGTGGTATCAATTCTTCGCAAACAAAACATTGAAGTAAGTGACCTGAACATTGTTGTTACCGGAGAAATAAGTAAACAACAGCCTATTATTTACACTTCAATTCATGTTGTATACGAGTTTAAAGGACATGACAAGTTTAGACAAATTGTGCTGGCAGCTGTAACCGAATCACAAGATAGAATCTGCGGTGTTATCAATATGATGAAAAGAATTATGCCCGTAACATGGACTGTAACTTATAATGGAGCTTGCATTTTTTCTAATAGAAATCAAGCAGTGCAATTTGCGAATTAACAGCTTCCTTTTTCCGTTCTATTCATGTCCAATTATCTGATATCATTACTCCATTAACGTTATAGATAATTTGGCCGATCCCCCAATTAATTTGATCTGCCTTAAAACAATATTTAGGCATTATCCAAATGCAGTGAAAAAATGTTTGGAAACAAATGGTGTCAAAATCTTGCTATAGCTTTCAATAATTCGTCCTCTGTAAAAGGTTTTTTTAGAAAACCATCCGCAGCCTTCGAAAGACGTCCTTGGACTTCGGGTACAGCAGTACCGGCAGAGAAAAAGATAAGAGGAATATCACATATGTCACGATGGTTTCGAGCCAGTTTCAGAAACCGGGCACCATCAGTTTGTGGCATCATAATATCACATAAAATGATATCGGGCCCATGTTTTTTTGCAAGTTCAAAACCTTCACCGCCCTCTTCTGCTGTAAAAACATTGTAGTTGTGAAGACCCAGCAATTCGGCTGTGTTCTCCCTTATTTCATCATTGTCTTCTATAATGAGAATTTTCTTCACGTACCAAAACTAAAATCCTGTCCACAGAAGAAATATGAGTTTTATCAATTTTTAAAGTAATCCTCGACAGTAAGTGCCATTTC
>DASRRA010000072.1:0-46513 GCA_035696085.1 Bacteroidia bacterium
TTGATGAAACACGCGAGTCGTTAAATGCATCATACAAAACATTAACAATGTTCATCAACCAACCGGTAGATGACAGCACCAAGTTTTTAACCTCACCGGTTTCGAATACATCCACATCCGAAGACATTACGCGCCCGGAGTTAAAAGTATTCGCAACACAAAAAGCGATATGGGATGCCCGTCATAAATTAAACAACAGTTTTTCTTTGCCTCGCTTAACCGTTGGAGGAGCATACACCTATGGTCGCCCTGGTCCTAACTTCTTAAACCAGGATCTGCGTTTCTTCGGGCAAGCAAACGTAACCTTAAAATGGAACATCGCTTCTTTGTATAGCCTGAACAACGAAAAACAAACGGTTTCCATCAACAAAAAAATGATTGATGTACAACAGGAAGTATTTGAGTTCAATTTAAAAAACACGATGCTTACACAAGCCTCGCAAATCAATGCGCTCAGAACCATTCTTGAAAAAGACAAACTAATCATTGAAAAGAAACACAACATACGTGTTACGGTTGCCAAACAATTGGAAAACGGAAGCATTACATCAACCGACTATTTGAGAGAATTGAATGCAGAGATGCAAGCTATTTTAAATCAAAAATTACATGAAGTACGATTAATGAACGCCATCACAACTTACAACTCATCAAAAGGAATCAACAATTTTTAATAATACAGCCATCAAATGGAAACATCAACACAACAAGAAAAAGAAACAATGCAAGCAAACGATACTAAAAAGAAAAAGAAGAATAAGCTTCCGATTTTTATCGGAATAGTGAGCGTGGTGCTAATCGTCGGAATTATTTATTTCGTTAACGCTGCTAAATACGAAAGCACGGACAATGCACAATTGGATGCAGATATCATCTCCATCAAATCCAGTGTTTCCGGTTACGTAAAAACCATTCATTTTAAAGACAATGAACAAGTTAAAAAAGGGCAGCTGCTCATCACCATTGATGATACGGATTTAAAAACAAAATTCGCACAGGCAGAAGCAACCCTGGAAAATGCAAAAGCAAATTTGCTTGCAGCACAAAGCAACTCCGCTGCTTATAATGAAAACGCAAATGCATCCGCTTTAACATCTTCCTCTGTGGAACAGTCCATTAACACGGCAAAAGCAAGATTGACACTGTCAGAAGCTAACTTTAAACGTATTCAAAACATGTTCAATTCAAAAGCAGCTACACAAGCACAGTTAGATGTAGCTACAGGAGATTTGGAAGTTGCAAAAGCACAGCATGAAGCAGCAGTAAATCAATTCAAATCTTCTTCTGCTGCATCACAAGGCGTGCGCTCACAGGCGGATGCACAACGTGCTCAGATTTCATTGGCACAAGCCATGGTAAAACAACGTGAAGCAGAATTGGCGCTTGCACAAACGCAATTGGATCATGCAAGAATCGTTGCTCCATGTGATGGTATTGTCACCAAACGCGCTGTTGAAGAAGGACAATACATTACCATTGCTCAACCTTTGTGTTCTGCTATTGATAAAACACACCTTTGGGTAACTGCTAATTTTAAAGAAACACAAGTAAAGAAAATTGCACCCGGGCAAGAAGTGGAAGTAAAATTAGATGCATTCCCTGATTTAAAAATAACAGGTATTGTAGAATCCTATATCGGTGCAACCGGTGCTAAGTTCTCATTACTTCCTCCGGATAATGCAACAGGTAACTTCGTAAAAATTGTTCAACGTGTGCCTATTCGTATTGATTTGACATCGTATCCACAAGATCGCATCAATGATTTATATCCAGGTTTAAGCGCATTTGTTGAAGTAAAAGTTAAATAAAATTGGAAACAACACTACAAACTCAAAAACCAGTCTACCCGGTTGGTGCAGAAAAATGGATCCTCATTCTTACGGCCATTTCATGCGCCATCCTGGAACTGATTGATACAACGGTTGTCAATGTTTCGCTCCGCGAAATAAGCGGAAGCATTGGTGCAACCACAACTGAAATTGCGTGGGTGATTACAGCCTATGCTATTTCCAATGTAATTATTATTCCACTTACCAGTATGCTTTCCGACCTCTTTGGCAGGAAAACATACTTCACAGCATCTGTTATCATCTTCACTGTTGCATCACTGATGTGTGGTTTATCTACTAATTTATGGACCCTTGTTTTCTGGCGATTTGTACAAGGTATTGGAGGGGGCGGACTTTTATCAACCGGTCAGTCTATTATTGTCGGCGCTTTCCCGCCTGAAAAAATCAGTACAGCCAACGCCATTTTTGGGATGGGTATTATCATGGGCCCTACCTTTGGCCCTACTTTAGGCGGTTACATCACAGATAATTTTTCCTGGCACTGGATATTTTTTGTGAATATTCCCATTGGAGTGGTTGCAAGTATCCTGGCCTGGACTTATGTATCAGATGTTGCAGGGGCTAAGAAACCAAAGAAAATAGATTGGTGGGGCATCATCTTCCTCGTCCTTGCAATCGGCTCCTTACAATATGTGTTGGAAGAAGGTGCTGCTGATGATTGGTTTGAAAGTACTGAAATTTTAGTGCTTTCCATTGTAGCGGCAGTTGGCCTTGTTGCGTTTATCTATCGCGAGCTCACCATCGATTATCCTGCAGTCAATATCAAACTGTATAAAAACTACAATCTTGCTATGGGAAGCATTATGAATTTTATGCTGGGGATGTTATTATTCGGAACCGTATTTATTTTCCCGCTGTTTGTACAAATTTCATTGGGTTGGACACCTACACAGACGGGTGTGTTTATGATTCCAAGTGCCCTTTGTACCGCCGTATGCATGCCTATTGTAGGAAAATTATTGGGGAATGGAAAAAATCCAAAAACAATTATCATCATCGGAATTTTCATCACCTTCGGATTTTTATTGATCATGTCTTTTTCCTCACCCGATTCCAGTCAGAATGATTTTTATTTCCCATTCGTATTGCGCGGTGTTGGATTGGCATTCATGATGTCTCCTATTCTTTCATTAGCCGTTGCAGGTTTACGTGGCAAGGACATGGCTCAGGCTATTGGATTGGCAAATATGATTCGTCAATTGGGTGGTGCTGTTGGAATTGCCTTATTAAATGTTTTTATTTCCAACAAAAATGCGGAAGTAAGAGGCAACATGATCGCTTACATCAATGATGCTGCGAGTGCTAGCGCAGAACGTATGGCTGCATTCACACAAAATTTTATTTCAAAAGGAATGGCAGAAATTGATGCACAATCGATGGCCTATCGAATGATGGAGTTATCTGTTTTCAAACAGAGTGCACTTGTAAGCTATGACCAGGGGTTCTTTATGGTGGGTATAGCAATCTTATTCTGTATCCCAATCGTCTTAATGATCCGATATAAAAAAGGCGGCAAAGTAGCAGTTGCCGCAGATCATTAATAGAGATAGAGTTGTTTGTTTTTATCTCTCTCGGAGCGCAGCCAAGAAATTGGTTGCGCTTTTTCTGTGCCTATCATAGCCAGGATTTACTGCGTAGGCTGAAGCTTTAGCGAAGGCCTACTTACATTCACACGAATCCTTTTCCATATTCAAATCAATTGCCGTTACCACTTTTGAAATGGTATCACAATCGGCAATAACGATTCGCACATGTTGACCGTCTTTCGTGTTGCCTTCTACGGCATACGTACCGCAAGGCTCATCATGAACTTTACTTTTATCGTAATTAATTTTTCCGGTTTTCAGCACCTCTTTGATTTCTGCTTCGCTGATTCCTCTGCACTCCATGCGGCAAGCGCCGTGTTTGGTGAGCTCTAATTTCTGATAGGATAATTCTTCGAGTTTGGCTGAACCAGGCAGTTGACAACCTTTGCCCTTGTATACGAAACTGACTACAAGCATTCCCAACACAACTCCAAAACCATATAATTTAAAACGACGGATCAAATCCGGATCTCGCTTTTTTGGTATTTCCATTATTAAATTTTCTTAGTCTTACGTCTCACATCTAATATCTCAAATCTCTATAACGCTGCCATTAATAAGTTGATATCCTGGTAAGGCAACTTAAACATTTCTCCCAACACCTGGTTGGTTAACGTTCCGTTATACAAGTACACACCGTTTCGTACACCCATATCTCTGCGCAGCATATTCTCTACACCACCTTCTTCACCAATATTCAATAAGATAGGTGTAAAGATGGTACTCAATGCGAACGATGCTGTACGCGATACACGTGATGCAATATTTGGAACACAATAATGAATGACACCATGTTTACGAAAAACCGGATGGGAATGGTTTGTTACTTCTGATGTTTCAAAACATCCACCCTGGTCAATACTTATATCCACAATCACCGAGTCGGTTTTCATTTCACTTACCATTTTTTCTGTCACCACACAAGGCGTACGGCCTTGCTCCCCACGAATAGCTCCAATTACGACATCGGCCGTTTTTAGATGTTTCGCCAATACACGTGGTTGAATTACACTGGTGAAAATACGTGTACCAATATCGCTTTGCATACGACGCAATCTATAAATAGAATTGTCAAATACTTTTACAGATGCACCCAATCCAAGTGCTGCACGTGTTGCAAACTCACCCACTGTTCCTGCACCAAGAATAACCACTTCTGTTGGTGATATTCCGGAGATCCCTCCAAGAATAGCTCCTTGTCCATTATTGACATTACTCAAATACTCTGCAGCAATAAGTATGGAAGTACTTCCGGCAATCTCTCCCATAGAACGAATAACCGTATAAATTCCATCCTGATCTTTTATCCAGTCGAATGCAATAGCCGTAATTTTTTTGGCCATCAATTGCTTGATAAAATCTTCCGGCTGAACAGTTAGCTGTAAAGAGGAAATTAGCGTCTGGCGCTGCTGCATCATACCAATCTCTTCCGGAGATGGAGGTGCTACTTTTAAAATAATATCTGCTTTATATACATCACTTGGCGAGTATACAATCTGGGCACCCGCTTCACTATAATCATGATCCTGGAAATTGGCCATTTTACCTGCGCCACTTTCAATAATCACATGGTGACCATTATTTACAAGTAATGATACCGCATCCGGTACCAGTGCCACACGATTTTCCTGAAAAGATATTTCTTTGGGGATGCCTATAAATAAATTGCCTTTTTTTCTCCCGATTTCAAGTGTTTCTTCCTGGGGCAATAATGCAGTTTGACTAAGTGATGCAAGTAACTGTTTGGATGTTTTCATTTATTAGGTTAGAAAGAGATCATTCAGGCAAATTTAATAAATCTATTCTAATTTTTAACCGGAATCGACTTGCAAAATGAAAACAGCTGTAAAATAGATAGGGAGCTCAGCTTAATGAAGCAATTAGTATAACCGGAATCCCTATCTTTACGGCGAATGAAGTATTTTTTATTCCTTTTCTTTTTGATCACAACCCGTTCAGTATTTTCTCAAACGGACTCCTCCCAACTTTCACCGCAGGCTGTTTATCTGGAAATAGGAGGTCCCGGAGGATATGGCTCCATGAATTATGAGTACGGAGTTTTTAATAAAAAACGATTCACACTTGCGCTACGAGCAGGTTTAAGCACCTATCACATCCGTGATTACAGAAATCGATTGAATCCCGATTTTCAAATTCCGCTCCTACTGGAAGCCTGGTACGGAACAACGCATAAATTGGAAGCGGGTTTTGGGCAAACCGTATCGGCTATTGTGCATGCAACTATTTCTGAAAATAAAGCGCAGCGAAAATTTGAAACCAGCAGCGTTTTTTCTATTGGCTATCGCTATCAAAAAAATGCAGGAGGTTTTCTATTTCGTGTTGCTTATACACCTGTTCTTGAATTCAATCGTTATTTAAAAAACTGGGCCGGCATTTCTATTGGATACGTATTTTAAAATGTTCATGAAAAAAAATATACTTCTTCTTTCCCTGTTAATTCTTATTTCCTGCAGGAAAGAACGATTTGTGATTGACAACCTGAACGGGAACAGAATAATTGCATTGGGACACGCAGGTATGGGGCTCGGAAATGATTATCCCATGAATAGCGCTGAATCCATCCTGCAATGCTTAAACATTGGAATGGATGGAACCGAATTCGATGTACAACTTACCCGGGATAGTGTGTTGGTAGCTTTTCACGATCCCGATCTTTCCAACAGCACGACTTTAAAAGGTGTTATCAATTCCCTGAGTTGGGCCGAGGTAAAACGGGCACAGTACACACAGAAACTATATTTGAATTACTCCATTGTTTCCCTGGAAGATCTTTTTTCCAACATCTACAACCTTCAACAGTTTAAGTTTACATTTGATTGTAAACTCTACACGGAAAACACAAACACTACCCAGTTTTATGAATTCTACATACGAGCCATTATTCGCATTCTTCAAAAATACCAACTGGAAGACAACGCTTTTATTGAATCGCAGGACATTGCATTTCTTCGCTTGTTTAAAAGCAAAAAAGCTGACTACAAGCTTTTTATTTATCCGGCATCCTTTGAAGAAGGCCTGTCAACTGCGAAAGCAGAGCAGCTGTTCGGAATTACCATTTCATCGAAAAATATAACCGCTGAACAAATAAAACTGGCGCATGAAAATAATCTTTGGGTAGCCATCTGGAACACACATACAGAAGCGGATAACAAAGAAGCCATACGAAAAAGCCCTGATTGTATACAAACAGATAAAGCAAAAAATTTGCTGAAACTCCTGAAATGATAATCGGAAATTATCTTTTCTGATTAGGATTTGCCAATTTTTTACAAAAAACAAGCGAGCAAACGCAATGATTCATTGTTATTGTCAAATTAAGCGTAAATTTGCAACGCTACATTTCCTCAATCCCTGCTCTTAGCGTGAAAAAAATACTGTTTTTAGGTGATATTAATTCATCTCACTTGATAAAGTGGGCAACATCTCTGGCCGGCGAAGGCTTTGAGATTGGTATCTTCAGTCTGAATAAAAGTGTTTTTGAATGGTACAAATCTTATGAAAATATTCATGTTTTTAATGAAGTGCAACGGGATGATAATTTCTTTAAAAGCTCCGTGTTCAATAAACTGGAGTATTTGCTGTATACACATAAAGTAAAAAAAACAATCCGTGATTTCAAGCCGGATATCCTGCATGCACACTATGCTACAAGTTATGGCCTTATCGGCAGATTATCCGGTTTCAAACCTTATATCGTTTCCGTTTGGGGATCAGACATTTTTGATTTCCCACACATTTCCATTATCGCCAAAAAGCTCATACAACGCAACCTGCGCTACCCTGAAATGGTTATGTCTACCAGCCATGTCATGAAAAAAGAAATTTTAAAATATGTGGACCGAAAAGTAGAGATTACTCCTTTTGGCGTAGACATGAAATTATTTACACCCAAACAAGTAAAGAGGATAACCGGTGAAAATGACATTGTGATTGGGGCCATTAAACAAATAGAAAAAAAGTATGGAACGGATGTGTTGATTGCTGCATTTAAAAAAGTGTGTACCAACAATCCGGATAAAAATTTGAAATTACTCTTAGTTGGTTCCGGCACCATGAAAGAGGAATGCCAGGAACTTGCCAGAAAGTTAGGAATAGAAGACAAGGTGATTTTTGCGGGCAAAGTAACTCCAGACAAAGTACCTGATTATCACAACATGATTGATATCTATTGTAATATTTCTATTCTTGACAGTGAAAGCTTTGGTGTTTCTGTTGTTGAAGCGATGGCCTGTGGAAAGCCTGTTATTGTTACAAATGTAGGAGGATTACCAGAGGTTGTTAGCCATAACGAAACCGGAATTATTATCGAAAAAGAAAACCCCGATGCAGCTGCAGAAGCTATTCAGCGATTAATTGATGATGAAAAATTAGTGGAGTACCTTACCAAAAATGCCATGAAACATGTGCATCAGCAGTATAACTGGGACAATAACCTGCAACACATCATTCAGCTGTATTCAAAGTATATTGGTGTTCCTCAATAAGGGACGGACGGTAATACGCTAACAATCCCACGGTTATGAAGCTTCCATAGGTGATCAGTTTATAATGACTGGAAATATCCCGTAAAAAACCCAATGTTCCTCCGATAAAACTGGTTAGAATAAAAATAATTCCCAAAGCAAGAATCAGCATTTTGTCTTTATTCCCTCTCAGCACAAAGAAATAAGCCAGATAAAAAAATGCCGGCAGCATAAACAAGAATGCATAAAACTGCTGATGTGGAAAAATAAGCGGCGTGATTAATAAAATATAAGACAGTTCCCACCACTGTTGCAACCGCGATTGCACCTTGCGAAAAGGCAGACTTCTGAGAAAATAAAATACCATGGCCAGCAATACAACTCTAACAACCTGTATGATCCAAACAACTGTTTCAACCGGAAGGTTGGCAATATTTCGCTTGAGGGTTAGATCTGCACCGCAACGTGCATTTTCAATCAGCAATGTTGGAAGCCAGGTTGTGATGCTATGCAATTCAGCTTCGTCAATATCAATCAGGTGTTCTTTATGCGAAGGATTAATTAATTGCCACCAGGCCGTATGCAGCTCCATATTGTAACTCCAACCTAATTTAATTGCCGGAATTAAAAGATAAAGCACCGAAAACAAAACGATGTATGCGCTTGCCTTAAATAAATTCCGGTAAAGTAACCAGGGTATAATAACAATAGGCATTATCTTAATATTGATTGCAACTGCCAGCAACATACTTCCTTTTATTTCTTTCTTATGATCAATCAACTGAATACCCTCCAGTAATGCATAAACTAGAAAAATCGTCATTTGTATCACATGAATATTAATCAGAAAGAACCTGGCTATTAAAACGGTACTCAACAACCAAAATGCTGTTCGTTGATGTGCTGAAAATATAGATAAATTAAGGTATTCAGGAACAATTTTATAAATCCTGTGAATAAAAAAAAGATTGAGCAGTAACCAGATAAGCTTGGGAATATAAAATGGTAAATGCACAAAAGGTAAAAGTAACCATGCAAAAAAAGGACTGTAATAATAATGAAACCCACTCACATAAGTGGTTGAATAGATATCACCTCTTTCTCCCATGCGTTCTGCCGCCTTCAGGAAAAGGAAAAAATCTCCCATACGGTTGGCTTCAATGGAAACATAAATAATCCCTATACCTAATAGAATATATGGAGTAAAGCGGTGACTTAAAATGGAGGTAAGTTTATTCACAAATGTTGACTGTATTACTGTAGGAAATTTAATAGGTAATTATCCGCTTTTCTCCTTTCACTTCAATGCTTATCTTTTCATAACTCAATGGCATGAGCTCTCCTATTTTTTCAGGCCATTCAATAAAACAATAAGCTTTAGAATAAAAATATTCTTCATAACCCATATCATAGGCTTCTTCTACAGATTTAATACGGTAAAAATCGAAGTGATAAATTTTTTGACCGCTTGCTGTACGGTATTCATTTACAATTGAAAATGTAGGACTACTCACGGTATCTACCACTCCTAAAGCTTCACACATGGCTTTGATAAGCGTTGTTTTTCCTGCGCCCATTTCACCATGAAACGCAACTACCTTTTCACCATCCAGTGATTCCAATAATTTTTTTGCTATAGAAGGCAGCTCGCTTAAGTCCGTTAATGTAATTGTTGACATGTCACAAAATTATAAAATTTTACTTATTAAAAACGCATCGCTTCTCAATTTCAAACGCCTTGTCAAACAATGCTGACAAGGCGTTTAAAAAGAAATAATTTCCAGGAATTATCTTGGTTGCAAGGTTATATAAGGAATAAGCATTTCTTCCAATGATATTCCACCATGCTGAAATGTATTGCGGTAATAACTTACATAATAGTTGTAATTATTCGGATACGCGAAAAATAAATCATCTTTAATAAATACAAATACACTGCTCACATGTTGCTTCGGTAAAAATCCATCAGCAGGATTTCGGATTTCAAACACATCTTTTTTCACATAATCCAAACTCTTTCCTTGTTTGTAACGCAAATTCGTATTCACATTTTTATCGCCCACTACTTTGGAGGGTTCTGTTACTTTTATGGTTCCATGGTCGGTAGTGATGATCAGCTTCGCTTTTTTTGCAGCAATCTGTTTCAAAATATCATGCAAAGGTGAATGCTCAAACCAGGATAAAGTAATGGAACGATAAGCTTTTTCATCATCCGCTAATTCACGGATCACTTCCATTTCCGTACGCGCATGCGACAGCATGTCCACAAAGTTGTATACAATTACATTCAATTTATTCTGCATCAAATTGCTGATGTTCTCCGACAATTTTTTCCCCGCAGCATGATTCGTAATTTTATTGTAACTGTACTTTATGTTCTTGCCCAGTCGTTTTAAATGCTCTGCCATCAACTCTTCCTCATGCATATTTTTACCTCCCTCTTCTTCATCATTCAACCACAATTTAGGGAAACGCTTTTCGATTTCCGATGGCATCAATCCGGCGAAGAAGGCATTCCGTGCATATTGCGTAGCAGTTGGTAAAATGCTACTGTACAACTCTTCATTCTCAATTTTAAAATATTCGGAAACGATGGGCTGAATTATTTTCCATTGATCGTAACGCAAATTATCAATTAAAACAACAAATGTGGTTTCATCTTTATCCAAAACCGGAGCAATTCTGTTTTTAAAAATTGTGTGAGAAAATTGAGGCGGGTTTGGAATTTTTCCGTTTAACCAACCAATGTAATTGTTCTCTACAAATTTTCCATACAACTTATTAGCTTCTGATTTCTGCATTTTTAATACTTCCATCATGCTTTCATCCTTGCTGCTGTCCAGCTCCAGCTCCCAATACACCAACTTTTTATACACCTCCACCCATTCGTTCCAACTGAGGCGGTCACCCAAGGTCATCCCTATTTGTCTAAACTCTTGCTGATAGTTAGAAGTTGTTTTTTCGCTGATCAAGCGTCTGTTATCCAACGTCTTTTTTAGCGACAATAAAATTTGATTGGGATTTACCGGCTTTATCAAGTAATCAGAAATTTTAGATCCGATGGCATCTTCCATTAAATGCTCTTCTTCACTTTTGGTAATCATGATAACAGGGAGGTCTGTCCGTTTGGATTTAAGCCGGTTTAATGTCTCCAACCCGGATAATCCCGGCATATTCTCATCCAGAAGTACCACATCAAAATCATTTTTTTCAATAAGCTCCAAGGCTTCATCCCCGCTGGCTGCTGTTTTCACATCATAGCCTTTATCATTTAAAAATAAAATGTGAGGTTTCAAAAGATCCACCTCATCATCTGTCCATAGTATTTTGATTTTATCCATAGTGCTTGTTTTGTATCCGAAATATGTCATTTCCGGCTATCGGGACGAATTTAGGTATATTACAGGATACCTGAATTAAAAAAAGTTAAATTATCTTTGCTGAAATGAACACACCTAATAAATTAAAAATAGTTAACGATCCTATCTATGGTTTCGTATCTCTACCATTCGAAATAATTTTCGATCTTATTGAACACCCTTATTTTCAGCGGCTACGACGGATTAAGCAATTGGGACTTACCAACCTGGTTTACCCCGGTGCTTTGCATACCCGCTTTCATCACGCCATTGGAGCCATGCATTTAATGTACCAGGCCATTGAGGTAATCCGTGCAAAAGGTCATGAAATCACCCAAGAAGAAGCCCAGGGCGCTACCATCGCTATTTTACTCCATGATATAGGACATGGCCCTTATTCGCATGCCTTAGAACATAGCATTGTGAATAATATTTCTCATGAAGATGTTTCCCTGCTGTTTATGCAGGAACTAAATAAATCCTTTGATGGTAAATTAACTACCGCCATTGCTATTTTTCAAAACAAATACAAAAAGAAATTCCTGCACCAGCTTGTATCCAGTCAGCTGGATGTTGACAGACTGGATTACCTGAAAAGAGACAGCTTCTTTACAGGTGTTTCAGAGGGTGTAATCAGCTCCGAACGCATCATCAAAATGCTGAATGTAGTGAATGATCAATTGGCGGTTGAAGCCAAAGGAATTTACTCCATCGAAAAATTTATCATCGCCCGACGATTGATGTACTGGCAGGTATATCTTCACAAAGCCGTGTTGAGTGCCGAGAATCTGCTGGTCAATATTTTGAAGCGTGCCAAAGAGCTGGCGGAGAAAAAGACCGTGCTGTTTTGCACACCGGCTCTAAAAAAATTCTTATACAATAAATTCGAACAGGCTGATTTTGTTAAGAATCCCGAGCTCCTGGATGCTTTTGCGCAGCTGGATGATTATGATATTATGACTTCCATAAAAGTATGGATGGATCATGAGGATCGCGTATTATCAATGCTTTGCAAGCAATTGGTCAACCGAAAATTATCACATGTAGAGATGCAGAAAAACCCGTTCAAAGAAGAACGCATCCAGGAAATAAAAGAACAGTTTAAAAAGCGGTTAAAATTGACAGAAAAAGAAGCGGGGTATTTTGTTTTCACTGGAAATGTAACCAACGAGGCCTACAGAGCGGATAAGATCCGAATCAATATTCTTTTTAAAGATGGTACCGTGTCGGATATTGCGGAGGCTTCGGATCAGTTGAGTATTGATGTGCTGGCGAGGACGGTGAAGAAGTATTATTTATGTTACCCAAAGACGATGTAAATGTAAAGAGCAAGAATAAAGAGCAAGAGCAAGTGGTTACATTAAACTTTGCTCTTGCTCTTTACTCTTGCTCTTCCTCTTTGCGCTTGCTCTATACTCCACTCTCACACTGACCTTTCGCCGACATTACACCCCACCCCACCGAATAATCATAATTCAGTATATTTAAACCTCAACCCTAACGATATTTTCCATAAATTTGGGCTCGAAAATTTTAATGAATTCCTATTGATTTTTTAAAAAGGAATTTACCTGTATATTTTAATTATGAGTCAATTTACTGCCCAACAACTAGCAGATTTACTAAATGGAACCATTGAGGGGAATGCGCAGGCAATTGTGTCAAAACTTTCGAAAATAGAAGAAGGTGTTGCACAGTCTGTTTCGTTTCTTTCCAATCCGGTTTATACACCCTATATTTATACAACGGATGCATCTGTTGTAATTGTTGCCAATGACCTGCAACTGGAAAAGCCAGTAAAATCGACTTGTACGCTTATACGTGTGACGGATCCCCGAGCCAGTTTCGGTGTATTACTGGATGCATATAACCAAATTAACGATAACAAAAAAGGCATTGAACAACCCTCTTTTATTTCAGCATCCGCTACTATTGGCAAAGACCCATACATTGGGGCATTTACCTATATCGGCGACAATGTAAGGATTGGTGATAACGTAAAAATTTACCCAAATTCCTTTATTGGAAATAATGTGGTAATTGGCGACAATACCTTTATTTTTCCAGGTGTTAAGATACATACCGACAGTGTTATTGGTAAAAACTGCACCTTCCACTCCGGCGTTATTATCGGTGGCGATGGATTTGGCTTTGCTCCCAATTCAGAAAACAACTACAAAAAAATACCTCAAATTGGCAATGTGATTATTGAGGACCATGTGGAAATAGGCTCCAATTCAACGATCGACAGGGCCACTTTAGGTTCTACCATCATCCGCAAAGGGGTAAAATTAGATAACCTGATTCAAATCGGACACAATGTAGAAATCGGTGAAAACACCGTTATTGTTGCTCAAACCGGTGTTGCAGGCTCTACAAAAATTGGCAAAAACTGTATTATTGCAGGCCAGGTAGGTATTGTGGGGCACATTACTATTGCTGATGGGGTTAAAATAGCGGCCCAATCAGGTGTTGGCAACTCTATAAAAGTAGAAAACGAGATCGTTCAGGGCTCTCCTGCATTCAAACAAAGCGATTATAAGCGATCTTTCGTAGTATTTCGTAACTTGCCGAAAATTAATACAGACCTCAACGAATTAAAGAGACTAAAAAGCGATACTTTATCCAAAGAATAAAAAAATGAGCGTTAAGCAACGAACTATAAAAAACCCGGTAACCATATCGGGTGTTGGTTTACACACAGGTAAACAAACTAACTTAACATTTTTACCGGCACCTGAAAATCATGGATATAAATTTCAACGTATCGATATCGTCGATAATCCCATTATTGATGCGGATGTCGACAATGTAGTGGATACCTCCCGTGGTACCACACTGGAGCAAAACGGAGCCCGCATCCATACCACTGAGCATGTATTGGCTGCGCTGGTGGGTTTGGAGATTGATAATGTGCTGATGCAAACCGATGGTCCGGAAATGCCAATCATGGATGGAAGTTCCATGCCTTTCATTGAAATATTGGAAAAAGCTGGGATTGTTGAACAAAATGCAGAACGTGTCTATTTTGAATTAACAGAAAACTTATCCTACGAAGATCCTGTAAAGAAGGTAGAAATGCTGGCTGTGCCACAGGATGAATTCAGAACAACGGTAATGGTGGATTACAACTCAGAAGTATTGGGAACACAACATGCCAGCATGTACAACGTTCGCCAGTTTAAATCTGAAATTGCTGCCTGCAGAACATTCGTATTTCTTCATGAGTTAGAAGCATTGCTAGCACACAACCTTATCAAAGGCGGAGATTTAAACAACGCTATAGTACTTGTAGATCGCGAGATTTCGGAAGACAAACTAAATCACTTACGTAAAATATTTAATAAGCAGGAAGTAGAAGTAAAAGGCCGTGGTGTATTGAACAACACCACCCTCCATCATTTTAATGAGCCCGCACGTCACAAACTGCTTGATATTGTTGGTGATTTGGCGCTCGTAGGTGTTCCTTTAAAAATGCACATTCTAGCCGCGCGTCCGGGACATGCCGGAAATATTGCTTTTGCTAAAAAAATAAAAGAACTGATTAAAAGCAAGCGTAATAAAAAAGCGCCGCAACAAACATTTGATCTAAGCAAAGAACCCTTGCTGAACATCATGGAAATCCAGGCTTTACTACCCCACCGTCAACCATTTATTTTGGTAGATAAAATCATGGAGATTTCTCCGGAGCGCGTGGTTGGTGTGAAGAATGTTACCATGAATGAAGATTTTTTCAGAGGCCACTTCCCTAATAACCCTGTAATGCCAGGTGTTTTATTGGTTGAAGCAATGGCACAAACCGGCGGTATTCTTGTTTTAAAAACCGTTCCCGATCCGGAAAACTACCTTACCTATCTGATGAAAATTGATGGTGTAAAATTCAAACAAAAAGTTGTTCCCGGTGATACCGTTGTATTTGAATTGACTTTACTTACACCGATACGTCGTGGAATCTGTCATATGAAAGGCGTTGCCTACGTAAATAATAAACCTGTAATGGAGGCCGAAATGATGGCTCAAATTGTAAAAGTTAAGAATAATGAGCCAGCTCTCGTACATACATCCTGATGCAAAAATTGGAAAAGGAGTTATTGTAGAACCTTTTTCAACGATTTATAACAATGTGGAAATTGGTGATGGAACCTGGATTGGCCCGAATGTAACCATTTTCCCGGGTGCACGCATTGGAAAAAACTGTAAAATCTTTCCAGGAGCTGTTATCTCCGCTATTCCACAAGATTTAAAATTTAAAGGTGAAGAAACAACCGCCGAAATAGGCGACAATTGCACCATTCGTGAATGTGTAACCATCAACCGCGGCACCATTGATAAAATGAGAACTGCTATTGGAAACAATTGCTTACTCATGGCTTACGTACATGTTGCACACGATTGCATCCTGGGTAACAACATCATTTTAGCAAACAATGTAACGCTTGCAGGACATGTGCAGATTGATGATTGGGCCATTTTAGAAGGTCTTGTAGCGGTTCAGCAATTTATTAAAATAGGCGCACACGCATTCTTAGCCGGTGGTTCACTGGTTCGGAAAAATGTACCTCCTTTCACCAAAGCTGCCAGAGAACCCTTGCAATACGTGGGTATTAACTCTGTAGGTCTTCGCCGCCGCGGATACAGCAATGAAGCCGTTTTGGAAATTGAAGATATCTACCGGACACTTTTTGTAAAAGGGCTCAATGTAGCCAATGCCCTTGCCGTTATTGAGCAGGAAGCACCTTCCTCCAAAGAGAAAGAAGCAATTCTTAATTTTATACGCGAATCCAAAGAAGGAATTATGAAAGGAATGTCTTAAACATACCTTTTGTTTTAAATTATAGCTGTATCTCCATGAACATACAATTAACCAATATCGGTAAGCGCTATAATTATGAATGGATTTTTAAAGGCATTCACTTTGAATTTACCTCCGAAAACAGTTATGCTATCCTCGGGAGCAATGGTTCTGGAAAGTCAACATTACTGCAGATTTTAGCCGGCAATTTCTTGCCATCTGAAGGAGAAATAAACTATCGCATCAGCTCAAACGAAGTCGATCATGTCAGTTCGAGCGGAGTCGAGAACAAACCAATTGATCCCGAAGAAGTATACAAACAATTAAGTATCGCTACACCCTACCTCGACCTGTTTGATGAATTCACTTTAACTGAATCTATTGAATTCCACTCCAAATTCAAACCCTTTATGCAAGGACTGGATACCAAAGAAATCATCGCCTTGACGCAGCTGGAAAAAGCAAAGGATAAACAATTGAAATATTTTTCATCAGGTATGAAACAACGGGTACGCCTCGCATTAGCGATTTTAAGCGATACTCAACTCCTGCTCCTGGATGAACCCACCTCCAACCTGGATAAAAATGCCATTGCCTGGTATCAGCAGCTCGTTCAAACTTATTCAAAAAACCGCCTCATCATCGTTGCCTCCAATCAACTGGAATATGAGTATGCTCCCTTTTGCAACCTATTGTTGAATGTGGAGGATTACAAAAAAAGAAATTAATTTTTTCCGGCACCCAACCTTTTATTTTTTATAGACGTGTTGTAGATAAAAGCAATTCATTTTAATTTATTTATATTATGAAACATAATGCTACTCTCTTCATTTTGTTCCTTTTGGTATTCGCTCAACCATCGATAGCTCAAACAAGAAACACCTTTCAAAAACAAACCTTTGTTGGTGTTCACGGTTCCCCTACTCTATACATTCCGCGCTGGAATTTCAATAATGACCAATATAAACTTCAACCCCTCGTTGGTTTTATGACAGGAGTATCTTTTCAATACAATTTTTTAAAGCACTTTGAGCTACATGTAGAATTGAACTATGAGGAAACGGGGTATCGCTCCATCGCACAGAACCCTTGCCCCGATTGCATAATTTACAATGATGTATATACGGGGAATATGTTTGCCTTACCTTCTAATTTTACGCACCGCTATCAATACTTGTCTCTTCCGGTCTCTTTAAAATTCAACATGATCAAGCGCGAACGCTTTGCCTTCTTTTTGGATGCCGGAATTAATTTCAGAGCTTTTTTAGGTGAAGATCTGGTTGCCGCAAATTATTATACAGGAGAAACGCTCTACGCATTTCATTATGATCGAAAAGAAAAATATTTGGGCGGCCTTGCGGGACTAGGTGTTGATTTTACCCTCACGAAAAGAGTACATGTCTTTATAGAAGCAAGGGACTATTTCTTTAACCGCCGCTTAACGGAAACTGATAATATGGAGTTGACGCAACACTCCTTTCAATTAATAGTAGGACTTACCTATCGCCTTAATCAATAATTCAATCATTTAAATTTTAATAACATGTATAAATTCAGTTTTTTTATTGTCTTGTTTTTAACAAGTGTGACGTTGTCAACTGCGCAAACACAGGAAGAAGAGGCGCTAACACGTCTGAATAAAATGTTTATTGGGATCCAATGTGGTCCTGTGTTCCGCATTCCTACCACACTGTACAAAGATAGCGATTATAAAATCGACGAATTACCAAGTTGTACGTTTGGACTGTCCTTTCAACATAATTTTTCCAAACGTTTTACATTTCGTACGGAATTAAATTATGAAAAAGTAACTTCCCGTTATAGCGTATATACCAACAGAATTCTTTTTTATGAATTCACTGCCAGCTCAGTACCCGCCTTGAGGTCAACACCATATACAGTTACTTATTCCGATGAATCCTTCACATTTCCAGTCCTAATGAAATTTAATTTAATTGCACAGGAAAAAAACACACTGTTCGTTGATGCAGGTACTGTTGTAAACCATTTTTTCCGCAGCTATGTAGCCGTTCGTTCTGACACAGAAAATAATAGCGGCAAAAGGCATATGAGCAATTACATGTTAGGTGGTTTTTTCGGGTTAGGTTACGACCGAAAACTCGACTCCAGAATGCATCTCACAATTGAAGCAAGAAATAATACATTAACATATCTGCGGGATTGGCGTTTACTAATTGGTTTTGCCTACCGTTTATAGTTCAGGATTTGTCGTTTTTGGATGCCAAGCTCCTCCGTTTATTGAAAAAATAAGCTCCTACAACCCGCATTGCTTATTATTTGCAAATCAGCCTATAAATCATATCTTTGCATTCCGATTTAAAAATCTGATCAATAAACATTCATAACTCAATAATTAATGGCAACTACAGGCGACATTAACGTAGGTTCGGTTATCCGTTTTAACGGCGAACTTTGCAGAATAGAAGAATACCAACACCGTACTCCGGGTAACTTACGCGCTTTTTACCAGGCACGTATGCGTAATTTAAAAAACGGAAAAATTGTTGAAAACCGTTTTCGCTCAGGCGAAGCCGTAGAAGTGGTAAGAGTCGATTACAAACAAATGCAATTCATTTACCCGGAAGGCGACTTCATCGTTTGTATGGACAATGAAACATTTGAACAAGTATATATCCCTTCGTTTTTATTAGGTGATACGTTACAGTTTTTAAAAGAAGGAATGGAAGTTAAAGTATCGTTTGAAGGGGATGAACCCATCCTTGCAGAGGCACCAACTTTCGTAGAATTGACCATTACTTACGCTGAGCCAGGTGTTAAAGGCGATACGGCAACAAACACACTAAAACCAGCAACATTGGAAACAGGTGCTATCGTGAACGTGCCTTTGTTTGTAAATGAAGGAGAAAAAATAAAAGTGGATACCCGCACACATGCCTATGTAGAGCGTGTTAAATAATTTTAGCCTGCCTATTTTCAGTTAGTTAGCGCTAATTTTTTAAGACGTCGGATTATTTGGCATAATTATATTTTCTGACATTAAAAAATAAAGCCTATTTCCTCAAAAAATGCCTCATCAAAAAGTTGGTGAGGCATTTTTTTAATTATTATATTTGAACCAACCTGTAGCTAATTTTAAAGATGAAATTACCCATACAACTTACATTAAAAGAAATTGCGAGCCTGATCAATTGTGAGTTTGATGGAAATCCGGATCATCCCATTACCGGCTTGAATGAAATACATATGGTGGAGCCTGGAGATATTGTGTTTGTTGACCATCCCAAATATTACGACAAAGCATTAAATTCAAAAGCAACGACGATTTTAATTGATAAAAAAACGGCTTGTCCTGCCGGAAAAGCCTTGTTAATTTCAGAAGATCCTTTTAGAGATTACAATAAGTTGGTTAGGCATTTCCAACCCATTAATTATTCCTCTAAATCCATTAGTGATACTGCAAAAGTGGGGGTTAATACGGTTATCATGCCTGGTGTTTACCTTGGAAACAACGTCACCGTTGGAGATAATTGCGTCTTACATCCCAATGTGGTGGTTTATGATAACTGCCATATCGGAAACAATGTTACCATACATGCGAACACCGTTGTTGGTGGTGATGCATTTTATTATAAAAAAAGAGCGACCCATTTTGATAAAATGATTTCCTGCGGCCGTGTCATCATTGAAGATGATGTAGAGATTGGTTGCGGATGCACCATTGATAAAGGTGTTTCAGGAGATACCGTCATCGGAGCAGGAAGCAAACTGGATAATCAAATACAAATCGGGCACGATACACAACTTGGTAAGATGTGTTTACTGGCCTCACAAGTGGGTGTAGCCGGTGTTGTCAGCATTGGAGATTCGGTTACGCTTTGGGGACAAGTTGGTATTCGCAGCGATGTAAAGATTGGAACCGGTGCTGTTTTATTAGCGCAAGCGGGATTGGCCGAAGATGTTCCCTCCGGTAAAACGTATTTCGGAACACCTGCTATTGATGCCCGAACAAAGATGAGAGAAATAGCGGCCGTAAAAATGCTTCCAGATGTTTTAAAGAAAGTACACAGTAAATAAATTTTCAGTGAATTTAGAATAGTGTTTGTGATTGGAGTTAGTTGAACCATTAAATTTTAAATCTTATTTATTATGTCTGATAATCCTGTAAATAAAAATATTTCAAAAAATATTAGGGATATAAAGCTTAATTCACTGCTGGAAATTACGAAGGCTATTAACCGCAATTCCTCTACGGAACAGCTTTTACAAATTTTTGAAGAAGTACTTGAAACACAGTTAAACATTGGTAAACTCGTACTTTTCAGTTATGAAAATGGTTGGAAATGTGTTTTAAAATATGGTGTGGGTGATGAATACAATGACATTGATGTAGAACGCGATTTACTTCCCATCACAGAGATTGCTACCATCAATTTTTCTCAAAAACGATTAAATAAGGCATTTGAAATTGTTATTCCTGTTTTCCATAAATCACAACCGCTTGCCTATGTATTGGTAGGAGATTTAGAAGATCGCGTGGAAGTAAGCCCTGCCATTAAACACTTACCTTTTGTTCAAACACTCACCAGTATTATTGTGGTGGCCATCGAAAATAAAAAACTGGCAAAGGATACCATCCGCCAGGCTGCTATGCGAAAAGAGTTGGAGCTTGCTTCAGAGATGCAATCCATGCTTTTCCCAAGCACATTGCCAACAGATAATAAACTGGATTGTGCAGCCTTTTATTTGCCGCATCAACAAGTAGGTGGCGACTATTATGACTTCATGTGGCTAAGCGAGCATGAATGTGCATTTTGTGTGGCTGATGTTTCCGGGAAAGGTGTTGCTGCAGCCCTACTCATGTCTAACTTTCAAGCCAACTTGCGAATTCTGTTTAATCATACCAGTTCGCTTACCGACTTGGTACGCGCTTTAAACAGCAAAGTGATGGCGAATGCAAAAGGAGAAAAATTCATCACGCTCTTTATTGCCAAATATAACTTACTAACACGCACACTTACATATGTAAATGCTGCTCACAATCCTCCTTTAATTTCTATCGGAAACTCCATCAGTACGCTTAAAGTGGGATGCACCGGACTCGGAATGTTTGACGACATCCTTCAGTTAAAAGAGGGTGTTGTTCAAATTACACCTGGAACGACAATCGTTTGCTATACGGATGGACTTGTGGAGTTGGAAAATGATAAGAATATAGACTTCGGCATTGAAGCTCTAAAAGCGATTTTGAAAAATAATGCTCATCTCAGCATGAGTGATTTAAACGCATTAATCATGCAAACTATCATTGAATACAAGCAAAATCAACCTTATGTAGATGATATCGCTTTATTCAGCGTGAAGGTCCACTAATTTGCTGCTTACAGCATCTGCATTATCCGGATCCCCCTTTAACATCATTTCACTGGTTTGCAACTTGCGATGATATAAATCAATGGCAACAAACATTGCTATAAAGCCCCAGAACGGGACAGACGCTTTATCAGTATCCAAGAAATTATTCAACACGCCATGAACGATATAAGTAACAAAGCCCAGTAATAATACCAACACCAGTTTTTTCATTTCATTTTCTTTAATAGAATAAAACAACCTGAATCCTGTTGCTAATACACAAATAATGATGGCAATAAAAGTGAGCATTCCCAATACACCGGCTTCACTTAATGGGCCCAGGTACTCGCTGTGAGCATTTCCCCTGTTTCCCATATTTGTACTGATGATTGTTTTTTCCTGTGCCTGTTGAAAAGGTGCGTATACAAACTGATAGGTTCCTGGACCCCAACCAAACACCGGTCTTTCTTCAAACATACGGAAAGCAGCCGACCAACGATTCAAGCGTTCCAAATTGGAAGCATCTGTTGAAATGTTGGATATGGATTGTAAATGTTTATCAAAATCCTGTGAAGCATCCTGCCTGTTTTTTTCAAGACTTAATTTGATATCTGTTTGAAAAGTCAAAGCTAAGATTGCAATGATAACTGTGAAAAACAGGATAAAATTAAATTTTATACGAAGCATGAGTATAACAAAAACCACAACAGCTACTGCCAAACTAAGCCAGGCTGCCCTTGTATACGAGAGTATCAGCGCCACTACAAAAATTCCCAAAACCAGGGTAGCCGAAAATTTTATGATAGCAGAATATTTCTTATTCACTGTGAAAAAAATTATGGCCGGAAAAAACATGGCGAGCATCGCCCCGTACACAGTATGGTCATTATAAAACGGAGACATTACATAATTTGCAGGCGTTTCTTCGAACCCGTACAACGAGTGATTATAAATGGTATAAAAAATCACCAGTACAAATGCTGAAACATAGAGCCATATAAATCGCTTGATGTTTTTGTATTCTTTAAATAGTTGTACACCTAAAAAATAAAAAACAAGCACATACCACAACCTGGATATTAAAAACTTAATCGAGACAACAGGATACTCACTTGTAATACTTGTTACAAATATCCATGCTAAATAAACAATGATGGAAATAGTAATCGGATGACGCATCACCGCTTTATCAACCGTAGATTCATGTAGCTGTTTAAGGATAAACAATAGCATGATTCCAAATATGATGGGCTCTGTGGGCAAACTTAAGCCTAAACCTCCTTCCAGGTGCTGCAAATTAATGGCGAGTGGTGTTAAAAAAACAACAAACAATATTAATTTATCTAGTGAATAAACAGCCAGCAGAATTACAAGTAGCGCTAATGGAACTAAATTTATATAGTAATTTTCATAATAAATGCACAACGCATTTATGGCCATAAATGTAAAGACCAGGATATAAACCCATCTTATATTTTTTATGAGTGGCAAAGTGCTTGAATTAATCAATCAATGTTATTTTTTTCTCCTGAAATAAAATAATCACAAATGTCAGAAGGTTCGCTGCTAAAACAGAGATAAGCACAATTAACCAGCGGATCGGATATGATTTCTTGTCGGCAATAATAGGTCCTGTTACCTTATTGATATAGGTAAGTTCCTTATTCAGATCCGTTAAGGTATTATCATACTCCACTTTAATTCCATAGTAATTGCTCAACATCCCGTCATATATTCTTGTTAACGTATAAAACTCCCCTCCTTTTTGTTGCAAATTATTAATCATCATATCAATTTCTTTATAATTGCTTTTTCCGGAGGCATTCATGTTTTTAATGTACCCTTTTGTAAATTCTTTTACCTGGGAACCATAATCCAATAAACCATAGTTGGTTCGTAAGCTTTGTAAAACGCCATTTATGGAATCCAACTCTTCCTTGCGATCTACTAACTGTTTTCTACGCATTTCCAAAAGCTCCTTGGATTTTTCGCGTTGCAATGATTTTACTTTTTCATTAAAGGAATGAATAATCTCTTTTACCATGTCGCAGGCAATCTTAGGATCCGTATCCATTACTTTTATTAATATAGACTCGTAATCCGTACGTGAAACAGAAACATTGGACTCATATTCACTCATCAATTCGGAAACACCAGCAGTTTTGCTTGTATCAATATTATAATGCGCTGCTAAATTGAACTTTTTTATAACTGCATTTTGAATATCTGCAGATTCAAACAGCTGCATCATTTGTTCTGACTTACTTTCAGAACTGTAAGGCGTTAAATTGGCCGGATAAACAATGGAAAATGATTTATATTTTGGTTTAATAAACCATTTGCTGGAAAATAAAGCGGAAATTAATATAGCACCTACCGTTACTATTATAAATTGTTTTTTCCATTTTATAATAAGCTTGATAAAATATGTAAGGCCTTCTGTGTATTCTTGCATAATTCAAATGATAATGTAAAACATGTTTTTAGAGTGAACTATACATTTTAAAACTTATTTTACTAGATAAATAATTCTACTCTTTGTGGACTAGCTTAACTCTGTATTCGTTAATATTTTCAATTAATAATATCACTAATATAGCTAAAATCAAAGTAGAAACGGTGGTAACCAGCATAATTATCCACCTTACCGGGTACGATCTTTTCTCAGCAGGAAAAGCTTTACTCACAATAAATTTTTGCGGTAATTCTCTCTCCGCATCCACTTTCGTTTCTTCATATTTTGTTTGCAATAAATTCAGTTGCGTCTGTTGCAGTGCCAGCTGATCCCTCACAGCAATGTAAGCGCTCCCATATTTTCCAATAATTTGTAATTTCTCCTCCAATGATTTGATGGCGCGGGAATCTCCCCTTGAAATAGCAATCGCATATTGTTCACTTGTTACCTCTGATTGTGACTCATAATCATAAATACCATGACTATTCAACGCTTTCAAAGAATCCATCAATGACTGTACAAAAATTACTTTCTCATTATATTGTCTTTGAACGATTGCAAGGGCTTCTTTTACGCGCTCTTGTTGAATGCGGATTTTAACCGAATCATGCAATGCCGCGATATCATTTGCGATATTGGCTGCCATTAACGGATCCTTATCTAAAACATCAATTCTAACTGACATTAACTCCGTACGTTTCAACGTAATATTATCCTGAAATTCATTTTCCAATAACGTACGTTTTTGATCACATGTAGAATCAATCCCATAATGCGCCATTAAATTATATTTTTTTGCAATCCTATCTTTAATCTCTTCCGATTTAAGGATTTGCAGCATCTGCTCTGCTTCTTCTTCCTCCCCAAATTTTAAAAGGTCAACATCCTTGCTATATAAAGCTTTAGATATGGAATTGGTGGTGGCTGGAAACAGAATAACCGTCGATTTATATTTCTCTTGTATCAATAACGAAACAATACCGGAGACAACAATTGCCGAAATGCCCACAACGCCAAGCACTTTACGCCACTTGTAAATAAAATACAACACGTTTAATGAATTAAAATCATTTGGCGCTTGACTTTTACTATACATTATTAATAGTTTATTTATTGTTTAGAGGATGACAAAAATAGAAAAAATTAAATAACTCTCAATTTTAATGGCCTTACCCGTACTTTAATAACCTGAAAATAGCTTTAGGGCTGATCATTCCGGATACAAAGGCCCACCCGACACATGTTAACGTCATTACAACGAAATTGATCATCCAATGGAAGGGAAGTATAATCGTGGCAGCATAATTTATACTGATTACTCCAATGGTAAACATGATAAAGGTGTTGATAAGCCTGTAATTTACTTTAAATTTAAAAATACGTTGTGCAATTATAACCTGAATAATGGCAGCCGAAAATTGCGTAATCAAGCTAGAAATAGCTGATCCATAAGCATTTAATTTTGGAATCAAGATAAAATTAAGTGTTATGTTGATGACCATTCCAAATGCAGCCATAATATTCAATTGCCTTAAGTTTCCATTGGCCGTTAATAAGGTTCCAAAAATATAAGTGGTAGAAACAGCAATAAAACTGAGCATAATCAATCCGAATATTTTAGCCGATTCTTCAATATGTTGATCATAAATCAAATCCATGAACTCCCGACTGTAAAAAAAGCAGCTGATACCCACCACCAGTGCAAAAGCAATTAATAACGTACTGATTAGTTTTACAAGTGACTCTACCGACTCTTTGTATTTCAGCATGCGTGAAAAAATCGGTAGTAGCATCCCGGCTGTCAAAAAGGCGATCATATTGGCTGAATCCAGCATACGGAAAGCCTGGGCATAGATCCCCGATTGAACATCGCCTACGCCGGCTGGTAATATACGCTCTATCATAACTGTATCGATACGGTTATAAAAGGACATCAGTAGGGATAATGTAGCGAAGGGAAGACTCTTTTTCAGGATCATTAGGGAAAATGGCCAATTCCAGAAAATTTTGAAAGAATGTGTTTTTCTCAAAACTACTATAAACACAGCAATAGCAGAGGTCAGGTAAGAGAATGTCTGTGCATATACAAAATACATAATCCCGTCTGGTCTCTTAAATATTTTCATTTTTAACATGAAAATACACAGTACAATAAGGATTAACCTGTCAAGTATGGATATAATACTATCTGTTTTAAATAAATGCAATCCGGCTAAATTGGAACGCATGTAGTTGATAAAAAACAAGAGAAACATATTGAAACCCACAACTAACAACAATTTCATTAATCGGGAATCATAGCCAATGAGCAAGCCCCCAACAACAATAACAACTAAATAAGCCAATGCCAACACCATTTTTAAGGTGAAGATGGCAGAAAAATGTTTGGTGAGTAGATGGCTGTTTTGGGCAATATTCCTGTTATTGAAATTGGTAATACCAAAATCCAGGATAATGGACAGAATAAAACAGAAATTAAAAATCGCAAAATAAACCCCGAAATTCCCGGCCTGTGTATGATTTTGAACTCTCGTCTCAATACCTAACACATAGATGGGCTTAATCGTCAGGTTTACAAATAAAATGAATGCGAGATTGGTCAAAAACTTTTTTTGCATCCGCCAAAAATACAAATTATTACCTGTTTACGGTTGTTTTAACAGTTGATTTTAACGTATTCAATAAATCTGAGCGCTTTTAAGCACAAAAAACCGTATTCTTGCGCTATGAAAATAGTAGTCAATACTCGTCTGCTACTCCCTAATAAACTGGAAGGTATCGGATGGTTTACATATGAAGCATTAAAACGCATTACCAGGGCTCACCCCGAACATCATTTCATCTTCTTATTTGATCGCAATTTTGATGAGGAGTTTATCTTTAGTGATAACGTTACACCACTTATTCTATCGCCTCCGGCCCGTCATCCCATCCTGTTTTACATATGGTTTGAGTGGTCCGTCGCGGGCTTTCTAAATAAATATAAACCGGATCTCTTTCTGTCTCCGGATGGATACCTCTCTTTAAGGACAAAATGCAAGCAGCTAGCAGTCATTCATGATATTAATTTTGAACATTATCCCAAGGATTTATCCTTCATCGTTCATAAGTACCTGACTCATTTTTTTCCAAAATTTGCAAAAAAAGCAAGCCGCATCGCCACTGTTTCCGACTATTCCAAAAATGATATCGCTGCCACTTACCAAATCGATCCTCAAAAAATTGATGTGGTATACAATGGCAGTAATGAACTGTATAAGCCGATAAACAGCACATTACAGGAAGAAACAAAAAAGAAATTTTCTGCGGGTGCTGATTACTTCCTATTTGTCGGTGCATTGCATCCGCGTAAAAATATAGCCCGCTTGTTTCAGGCCTTTGATAATTTCAAAAACAAAAAGTCTAACCCCATGAAGCTCGTTATTGTGGGGGAGAAATACTATTGGACCGCTGAAATCAAACAGGCCTACATCAACATGAAATTCAAGGATGATGTGGTTTTCACGGGTCGTCTTTCAACCGATGATTTGAAATTAGTACTCGGTTCGGCCTTTGCATTGACTTATGTCCCGTATTTTGAAGGGTTTGGCATCCCTATCCTGGAGGCCATGAATTGTGATGTACCGGTTATAACCAGCAATGTTACGGCTATGCCTGAAATCGCAGCTGGTGCCGCATTATTGGTGAATCCTTTCGATGTTGATTCCATTGCGGATGCACTATCTGATTTATACAGCGACCAGCAGCTAAGGACACAACTTATCGAAAAAGGGCGTAAGCGCAGGCTGGATTTCAGCTGGGATAAAACGGCACAAGCGCTTTGGGAAAGCATTGAAAAGTGTTTATAATAACATTGGTTAGCAGTAGCAGTACGCGTGCGAAATGACATAACCGACGCTTCATTACCTAATTTATTTAGCCTTTTTTAATACTCCACACACACAAATATTTTGTATCTTTCCGGGCCTAAATTTTTTACGCAACAATGACAATTTACGATAAATACGAGGCCGTTATCGGTTTGGAAGTTCATGCACAGCTCTCTACAAAAAGTAAAGCTTATTCCAGCGACTCCACAGAATATGGCGTACTACCCAATACCAATGTAAGTGTAATTACACTTGCACATCCCGGCACATTGCCCAAAGCAAATAAAAAAGTAATTGAGTATGCTGTCAGATTAGGATTAGCCTGCAAAAGCAACATACGTGAGGTGAACGAATACGCCCGAAAAAATTACTTCTATGCCGATCTGCCCAAAGGGTATCAGATCACGCAAGATAAAACGCCTATCTGTACAGGTGGTTTTATTACGGTGAAAAAAGAAGATGGGACTGAAAAACACATCAACATTACCCGCATTCACATGGAAGAGGATGCCGGTAAAAGTATTCACGACATTGATCCTTTTGCAACGCTTGTTGACTTAAACAGAGCCGGTGTTGCGTTGTTGGAAATTGTGAGCGAACCTGAAATAAGAAGTTCCGATGAGGCCTATCAATACCTGACCGAGGTACGCAAACTGGTTCGCTACCTGGATATTTGCGATGGAAATATGGAAGAAGGTAGTTTGCGCTGTGATGCCAATGTTTCCATTCGTTTGAAAGGAGATCCAAAGCTTGGAAGAAGAACAGAAATTAAAAATATGAACTCCATTCGCAATGTAAAAGATGCGATTGATGCGGAAATAAAACGCCAGATAGAGGTTGTTGAAAGTGGAAAAGAAATCAGCCAGGATACACTCAACTACAATGCGGCAACAGGTACGATCAAAGTACTTAGAAGCAAGGAAATGGCCAATGATTATCGTTATTTCCCGGAACCGGATCTTCAACCGGTTGTTGTTTCTCAGGAATATGTTGCAAAAGTAAAAAGCACATTACCACCCTTACCCAACGAATTATTTAAAAAGTATACGTCACTTGGGTTGTCAGCTTATGATGCCGGTGTATTAACCGATTCGAAAGAAATTGCACTTTACTTTGAGGAACTGATCACGAAAACAAAAAATGTAAAATCGGCTTCTAACTGGTTGACGGTTCAAATAAAATCCTATCTGAATGATAATGCCCTGCATATTTCAGAATTTAAAATTACACCAGCTCGCATGGCCGAATTGGTTGATTTAATTGAAAGCGGAAAAGTTAGCCATACCCTAGCCATTCAAAAAATATTCCCTCAGTTATTGGAAGGCAATGATAAATCTCCTGAAAAAATTGCAGAAGAAAATAACTGGATCCAGGAAAGTGATAGTACTGCCTTGACCGAAATTGTGAAACAAGCGATTGCAAAATATCCGGAAAAAGTAATTGAATATAAAAACGGCAAAACAACTTTGCTTGGCCTGTTTATGGGTGAAGTCATGAAGCTTTCAAAAGGAAAAGCCGACCCTAAAGTGGCGACAGGTATTGTAAAAGAATTATTAGATAGTTAAAATTTAAATAAAAATGAAAGTTAAAAAAATAATGCTTGCACTCCCCATTATCCTGTTTGCAGGCTGTTCAAATACGAACTCTGCAAATGGTTTTGAATTAACAGGGAAACTTAATAATACACACGGAGAAACAATTTATTTGCAGCAATTATCCCCAACTGGTGTAAAAGATTTAGACACTGCAACAGTGGATGAAAAAGGTGAATTTAAAATGAGCGCCAAGCTTTCCGAAACCGGATTCTACCGTGTGAAAGTTACCGATAGAAATTTTGCGACATTCGTTTTTAGCCCAAATGAAAAAGCACAAATTACAGGCGATATTTCAAATCTGGGTGCAACCTATACAGTTGAAGGATCTCCGGACTCTAAATTATTTTGGGAGATCAATAAAACATCCATGTCCAATTATGGGAAACGTGACTCTTTACAAAAAGTATTTCAGGGTTTTGTAAACTCCGCTCAAATGGACTCCACACGCATGGATTCTTTAAGCAATTCATTGGAGAAACAGTATAATGCACTAATCGATCAACACAATCAATATCTTAAAAAATTTATTGAGGCACACACCACCTCTTTTGCATCTCTAGCTGCGATTCAACAATTACCACAAGAGCAATTTTCAGATGTGTATAAGAAACTGGATGAAACCTTAATTAAAAAATATCCAAAATCTTCTTACGCGCAATCTTTTCACGAAACATTCGTGCAACAAAGTAAAATTAGCGTAGGCTCAATGGCACCGGAAATTAATATGAATACACCGGAAGGAACACCTTTACCATTATCATCCCTAAAAGGGAAAGTGGTATTGATTGATTTTTGGGCGTCCTGGTGCGGACCTTGCCGCGCAGAAAACCCAAATGTTGTAGCTGCTTATAATAAATATTCTTCCAAAGGATTCGATATCTATAGTGTATCACTTGACAAAGAACTTGATAAATGGAAACAGGCTATCGCAAAAGATAATTTGGTTTGGAAAAACCATGTCTCCGATCTTAAATTCTGGCAATCTCCTGTTGTAAAGCTTTATAATTTTGATCATATTCCAATCAATGTGCTCATTGATAAAGAAGGAAAAATTATTGCGAAGGATTTGAGAGGAGCTGAATTGCAAAAAAAATTAGCTGAAATTTTTAAATAACCTCTTACCAGACTCATAAGGAATGAAGCAAAACTATTTCCTAGTTCTCATTGCTATTTTAACTGGGCCGTATCTGGCGGCCCAGTCTTATTTCCAGCAAGAAGTAAATTATAACATCACTGTAAAACTGGATGATGTAAACCATACGCTTCAGGCCAATGAAAGCATTGAATACATCAATCGTTCTCCCAATACGCTTACATTTATTTACATGCATGTATGGCCAAATGCATATAAAGATAACACCACGCCACTGGCTAAACAATTATACGACCATGGGGATACGAAATTATATTATGCTACAGCAGAAGAGAGAGGATACATTGATGAACTTGATTTTAAAGTAAATGATCAATCTGTAAAATGGGAGCTTCTAAAGGATAGTATCGATATCTGTAAAATCTATTTGAATTCCCCCCTATCACCAAATGAAAAAATCGTCATCGCCACTCCTTTTCATGTAAAAATACCTTCTGGAGAAATTTCCCGCTTAGGACATATCGGCCAGGCATATGCTATTTCTCAATGGTATCCAAAACCGGCAGTGTATGATCAGAACGGATGGAACTACATGCCTTATCTCAACCAGGGAGAATTTTATTCAGAATTTGGCAGCTTTGATGTAAGCATTACCCTCCCTAAAAATTATGTGCTGGGTGCCACCGGTGATATGGTAAATGGTGAGGAAGAAACAGAATGGTTAACAAAGAAAGCGAATGAAATAAACGACAGCACCGTATTTGATAAGTCGGATATGCACTTTCCAACATCCGATTCACAAACAAAAACACTTCGCTTTAAACAAAGCAATGTACATGACTTTGCCTGGTTTTGTGACAAACGTTACCATGTAATGAAAGGTGAAATAGAAACACCCCACACCAAACACAAAGTAACTACCTGGGCTTTCTTTACAAATGCAGAAGCCTATCTCTGGAAAAAAAGTATCTCGTATATCAATGATGCGATCTACTATTACTCCTTATGGAATGGTGATTATCCCTATAACCAGTGTACCGCTGTAGATGGTACCATCAGTGCCGGAGGAGGAATGGAATATCCCAACATCACCATTATTGGAACATCGAGTAATGATTTTTCACTGGATGAAGTGATTGCACATGAGGTAGGACACAATTGGTTTTACGGAATGCTGGGGTCAAATGAACGTGAGCACGCCTGGATGGATGAAGGAATTAACTCCTTTTATGAATTGCGTTACCTGGAAATAAAATATCCGGATATGCGATTAATTGATCACATCCTCGGTGGCAAAAATATCAAATTCCTGGATCTGGCACGTTACAAATACCGCTCTGAAATTTACCTGGCTTATTTATTTTCAGCCTCCACCAATGACGATCAGCCTATTGAAACACCCTCCTACGATTTCACCGAAACAAATTACGGTACCTGTGTGTATGAAAAATCTGCACTGGTTTTTAATTACCTCATGACCCACATGGGCGAAAAAAAATTAGATGAGGCCATGCAACAATATTTTAATGAATGGCACTTTAAACATCCTCAGCCCAAAGACTTAAGAAAGATTTTGGAAGATGCATATGGCAAAGACTTGAATTGGTTTTTTAATGATTTAATCGGAACATCAAAAAAACTGGATTATAAAATTGCATTTGCACATCAGAATGCCGACAAAACCTGGGATCTGGGTGTAAAAAACAATGGTGGCGTGAGTAGCCCGCTTTTTATACAAGGCATAAAAGACAATAAACTTGTTGGAGAAATTAATTTTACCGGCTTCAAAGGGAAACAGGTGCTTATCTTTCCGGCTTCCGAAGTGGATTATTTTAAAATTGATTTTGCAGAAGACATGCCAGAGATCAATAGAAAAAATAACACCATCCGCACCAAAGGAATGTTTAAAACCGTTGAACCCCTGAAGTTTCAATTGTTGGGGAGCCTCAATAATCCTAGCAGAACGCAATTATTCTGGTCACCGGCCTTAGGCTATAACAACTATAATAAATTTATGCTGGGGGCCGCTTTCTACAACAGTATTATCCCTCGTAAAAATTTTGAATTTGAATTGATGCCACTTTACAGTTTTGGCACCAATGATTTGAATGGATATGCTCATGCTACCTGTACGCACTATTTTGATAAGGGAATTCACAGCTTACAGTTTGGATTTACAGGAGCCCGTTACGCTCTCAATACAGATCCATTTGACATGAGCTTTAATAAAATAGCACCGGAAGTATCCATTGCATTCAATAAAAAAAGTGCGTGTATATCACATACACTTACCTATCGCAACATTAGTATTATCAGAGATGGCGTTCAAAGCAAATTTGAAAACAACCAAACAAATTATTCACGCATCCAGGTCATCACCAATTTTAATGACCTTACCTACAACTTAACAAAACGAGATGTCATCTCTCCGTATAGCGCCAGCGTTAATGTACAGCAAGGTGAGCAAATGTGTAAAACCTCGCTAACGTTAAAATACGCCTACCACTTTAAGAAAAAGAATAAAGGCGTGAATATACGCTTATTTGCCGGAACCTTTATCGGTACTTCCGCTACCAATGCCGGTCCCTACCGTTTTCGCTTAAGTGGATTAACCGGGTCACAAGATTATCTGTACGATCATATTTTTTTAGGAAGAACAGAAACCCAAGGTGTATTTTCCCAACAATTTGCCGAAGCGGATGGTGGATTTAAATTTTATTCACCACTCGGACAAAGCTCCAAATGGTTAACTGCGTTAAATATTAAATCTTCGCTAGGAAATATGAAGCTACCATTGTTACTATATGCTGATATTGGCACGTGTTCAAAAGATGCATTAACAAGTGAAGATGTATTATACGATGCAGGGGTTTGCTTATCCATTAAGAAAGATGTGTTTGAAGTTTATTTCCCGATTCTCATTTCTCAAAATTTTAAAGACTATAATAAAGCAAATGATTTATCATACGGTGAAACCATCCGTTTCATGCTGCATTTGAACCTTGTTAACCCATTCTACCTGATCAGAAACCTATCCTTGTAATTGAAAGCGAATAAAAAAATATACTTTGCATCTGATTTTCACCTGGGCGTTCCGTCAAAGGAAGACAGCCTGATCCGTGAAAAAAAAATTGTAAAATGGCTGGATGAAATTAAATCCGATGCAGAAGAAATTTACTTAATGGGGGATTTATTTGATTTTTGGTTTGAATACAAATACACCGTTCCCAAAGGATTTGTTCGCCTACTCGGAAAGATTGCAGAAATTGTGGATTCCGGAATTCCGGTAATACTCTTCACCGGAAATCATGATATGTGGATGTTTGATTACCTGCCACAGGAAATTGGTGTAAGCATTTACAGAGATCCTATCACGCGTACATACAATGGCAAAAAATTTTATTTAGGTCATGGAGACGGCTTAGGCCCAGGCGATCATGGCTATAAATTCATTAAACGTGTTTTTGCCAATCCTGTTTGTCAATGGCTGTTCGAGCGATTACATCCCAATTTTGCACTACGCATTGCCAATTACTGGTCACATAAAAGCCGTATCTCCAATGCTCCCAAAGATGAGCAGTTCAAAGGAGAAGATGGTGAATGGCTGGTTTCATATTCAAAAGATGTATTAAAAAAAGAACACTTTGATTACTTTATTTTTGGTCACCGGCATTTACCACTTGATATAAAGCTTTCTGACAACAGCAGATACATCAATCTGGGAGAATGGGTGAATCACTACAGTTATGCAGTGTTTGATGGAGAGAAGCTGGAGTTGAAATATTATTCCTCAGATAAAATTTAAATGGTAAGAAGAATCGTTGGCTATTTTATTTATGCGCTGGGCTTTTTAACAATAACATTTTTTAAAGACTACGCAGGAACAGTTATTCCTTATCCTTTCGTATTCTGGTTAATTGGGATTGCATGTTTCATTATAGGGTCTATATTAATTAGATCTATACCATCTGTTAAACAGCAAAAAAGCGATGAGCAGCTTCAAAAACGAATTCAAGAATTGAAAAATACAGGCGAAAGAATAACAGTGAATTTGAATGATTGTGATATTAAAGAGCATAATTATACAGAAGAACAGGAACGAAAAAGTTCGTTTAACGACTTAGCAAGCCCAAGCTTAAAAAGAGATATTCAGGCATGGGACGCATTATTTGATTCGTCGAGAAACGTAAATAATGTAACTGTTAATCAAACAATTCTCATATATACACATCGTTCAGAAAACAAAGCAGAAAAATTTTACAGTAGTGTTATTCCCAAAGATCGAATAAGTCTTATGTTCAAATTGGATGCGCAAAAAACAACTACCCTGTACATAGACAAACAAAACCGAGAAAACTATTATTTTGATTTAGATTTTTTAAATGATTAGTTTTACCCAATTTTCTGAATCAAATCCGCAAGCCTGCTGGAATACCCATATTCATTATCATACCAGCCGATTACTTTAATCATATTTCCTACAACAGAGGTAAACTCCGCATCGTAAATGCAAGAGTAAGGATTGCCAACAATATCAACAGACACAATTGGATCTTCTGTATACTGTAAAATTCCTTTTAGCTCCGTTTCGCTTGCCTTTTTAAATGCAGCGTTGATTTCTTTCACAGTAACAGGCTTCTTTAACACGCAGGTAATATCTGTCAATGAACCATCCGGAACAGGCACACGCATACCGCATCCACCTAATTTACCATCCAGTTCAGGAAATATTTTGGTGATCGCCTTTGCTGCACCGGTTGAAGTTGGAACAATGGATAAGGCTGCTGCACGCGCTCTGCGTAAATCTTTGTGAGGCGCATCGTGTAATTTTTGATCGCCGGTATACGAGTGAACAGTTGTAATATATCCATCTTCCAGTTCCCAGTTTTCATGCAACACTTTTATCATAGGCGCTGCACAATTAGTGGTGCAGGACGCATTGGAAATAATCACATCATCTGCAGACAGGATGCTATCATTTACGCCCAATACAACTGTTTTAATATCATTCGAAGAAGGTGGTGCCGATACAATTACTTTCTTTGCACCTGCTGTGATGTGTTTACCGGATGTTGCTCTATCCAGAAAAAAACCGGTAGACTCAACGACAATGTCAACACCCAATTTTGCCCAGGGCAAATTCAATGGATCTTTTTCAGCAAACACCGGAATTTTTTTTCCATTCACCACAATCGCTTTTTCTTCATGGCTTATATCTCCTTTAAGGAGGCCATGTACAGAATCATACTTAAAAAGATGCGCCAGTGTTTTGCTATCGGTCAAATCGTTTATCGCTACAACATCAATATTATCGCGCTCTAACATAATACGAAGAGAAACCCTTCCTATTCGTCCAAAACCATTTATGGCTACTTTGATCTTTTTCATTCTGTAATTTTTTTACAAAGATATATTGAAAAATAAAAATGCGGTGCAATTGCACCGCATTTATTTACTGTGTGGGCCGTAGCTTTTGAACCTTCGTTAAAACTTCGGTTCACGAAGAGCAAAGGCTTTACTGCGTAGGCCGTAGCTTCAGCGAAGGCTTTACCGCGTAGGCCGTAGCTTCAGCGAAGGCCTAAAAAATATGTTTCTCCGCATGATAAGAAGACCTCACCAATGGTCCACTCTCTACAAAACGGAACCCTTTCGCTAATCCTATCTCTTTGAATTTTGCAAATTTTTCTGGTCGTACAAACTCTGCCACTGGTAAATGTTTAGGCGTTGGTTGCAGGTATTGCCCAAGTGTCAATACATCGCACCCTACCGCTCTCAAATCATCCATAGTTTCAATTACCTCTTCTTCCGTTTCACCCAATCCAAGCATTACACCTGATTTGGTTTTTACACCGGCATCCTTAAGTCGTTTCAGCACTTCCAAACTACGATCATACTTTGCTTGAATACGCACCTGTTTGGTTAATCTTCTCACTGTTTCCAGGTTATGCGATACAATATCCGGATTCACATCAATAATGCGCTGAAGGTTTTCCCATTTCCCTTGAAAATCTGGGATCAAGGTTTCAAATTTTGTTTGCGGGCTTACTCTGCGAATAGCATTAATCGTTTCCACCCAAATGGTAGAACCACCATCTTTTAAATCATCACGGTCAACAGAAGTAATCACACAATGTTTTACATTCATCAATCGCACTGATTCCGCTACACGTTCCGGTTCTTTTAAATCTGCCGGCAATGGTTTTCCTGTTGCAACAGCACAAAACCCGCAGGAGCGTGTACAAATATTACCCAATATCATAAAAGTAGCTGTACCGGCTCCCCAACACTCGCCCATATTCGGGCAATTACCACTTTCACATATTGTATGAAGTTTATGAGTAGAAACAATCTGGCGTACCTGAGCATACTCTTTTCCTGTCGGAAGTTTTACTCTTAGCCAATCTGGTTTACGTTTAAATTTTTGCTCTTCTGCAACTGCTGTAATTTCTGACATAATTCTTCAAAAAATTTATTAAAACCATTTTTTACCCCAAATCATTTTCAGATATAAGGATACAAATACTTGTTGATTTTTATTAAAAGCCATGATGGGAATAACGCGTGGATAAACATCTAACGTGGCACCTGTTTCAATTGCTTTCAGGCCGTTGTAACGATCGGCATACTCAAAACTCAATGCAAACTTTGCATATCCTCCCGGATAAATAGTCGTTTTTTCAATTCCTTTAAAAAAGGGTGCCTTCCCAAATATCTCGTCAATAGAGTGTTTTTGAGGGTCGTAACGTTCAACAGAAATAGGTCCGTCAGCAGTACCATCCAAATCCCTAACTTCCAGGTAAACGGGTTTTGCAAATGCCAATGCTGCACCTATAAAATAAGAATAGCGGATTTCTACACTCTTCTTATCGGATTTTTGATACAAGATATTTTGAATGCCAAGTCCTGGACGAATGATTAACAGGGAGTTTAATTTACCGTACACAAATCCTTTTGCATCTTCAAAATAAGGATTGATACTTTTTATTTCTTTAGGATGTTTAAAATTCTGCGTTTCGATCTCATACATGTGTTTGCGTTTCGCTGTAATGTGCTTCCCACGCCTGTATGCTATTCCGATTCCGGCAGCGCTATGTATAAAAGCTCCAAAAGAGGCTTCATTTCTATACAACACATTTAAATCTTCACCATTTTTCAAACGGGTCAAATCATCTTTCAACTCCGGTTTCGGTTGCTCCACAGGTGTAACAACTTGCGGCTCCTGAGCAAATCCCTGAAATCCAATAATGGAAACAAATAAAAAAGTTAGAAATTTTCTAATCATTACATTACTTTTGTTGAACAAATGGTGATACAAATATACTTAATTTACATTAATCCTATTCGAAATGAAAACATCAAAAATCGTTTATACGGGCAACCTTAGGACCGAAGCTACGCACCTCCGTTCCGGCCAAAAAATCATTACGGATGCGCCGGTGGATAACAACGGTAAAGGCGAGGCGTTCTCTCCTTCCGATTTATTAGCCACTTCATTAGGTTGTTGTATGGTAACGATTATGGGGATTGTTGCGAATAACAACAATATCAATATTGAAGGGACCAGCATAGAAATCACTAAAATCATGGAATCCAATCCTAGAAGGGTATCCGAAGTGATTATAGAGTTTAAAATGAACGGTACGAACTACTCGGATAAAGAAAAGAAACTATTGGAAAATGCCGCTCGTACCTGTCCGGTAGCCATGAGTTTAAGTGCAGAACTAAAACAAACCGTAATTTTTAATTACTAACCGCCTCTTCGATTTCAGCAGCAGTAATTCCTGAATGAGACGCATTGTAAATGCATCTTCCATTTTTTATAATTAAAACTTGAGGAGATTCGTGTGCTATTTGATATCTGTCAGCTATTTGCTGGGATACGGAGCGATAATCGAGTAGATCAATAAGGTAACTTGGAAGATCGTCAGATGGTAATAAATTACGATCTAACCTGTTCAAAGCCATGGAGCTGATTGAGCAACGCGTACTATGCTTAAATAATAGAACTCCCTTCAAAGGAGGTTCGAATGAAAGCTTATCTATTTCCTCCAACTGTTGTTCAGTCGTAAGAGATAACCAATTCATATTAAATGGATCTCTCCGTTTTGTCTATCTTTGGTTTATCAGCTTTTGAATATGCCTGACAATGAGCTGCTGGCTTGCAAGAAAACAAGATAGAGCTAAAAAAAACTGCTGTGGAAACGATAATGATTTTTTTCATTTTTAATTAAGCGTTAAATAAATACTAAATGGATTTGTCTTGTATACGCAAAAAATCCTTTTCAGTTTTTATTTTGTTTATTTTTGTGTAAGCGGCGCAATGGTCATGGGTTTTACATGAAGATATCATGTTACTTAGAACAAAAAAGGACAATGTGAACAGGACTATCTTTTTCATGGAAAATCGTGATAAAAACCGTTTATATATACAAAAATATATTATTTCCCGATGTATACAAAGGATTAGACGATTATTTTTTGAACAGCAAATAATAAAGATTCGTCGGCAAAAAACTTAACATTTAAATAACAAATAATGGAAGCAGCACCCGCTATCGCAATAGAAGAAACATGGAAGAAAGAATTATGGGACGACTTTCAAGCCCCCTATTTCCAACAATTAAAATCATTTTTGGTCCAGGAACGTGAAAAATATACCATTTTCCCTCCCGGTAAATTGATTTTCGCTGCTTTTAATAATACACCCTTTGAGAAGGTGAAAGTTGTTATTATCGGTCAGGATCCCTACCATGGGAGAGGACAAGCAAACGGACTTTGTTTCTCTGTCGGACCCAATGTACCCAAACCCCCGTCCCTGGTCAATATATTTAAAGAATTACAAACGGATCTTGGTTTTCCAATTCCCGAAAAAGGAGGACTCGAAAAATGGGCGCAACAAGGTGTGCTTCTACTAAACGCAACGTTGACCGTTCGTGAAGGACAAGCTGGTTCTCATCAAGGCAAAGGGTGGGAACAATTTACAGATGATGTCATCAAAAAAATTTCCAATAAAAGAAAAAACATTGTCTTTTTATTATGGGGCCGTTTTGCACATACAAAAGAAGAACTCATTGATGCTAATAAACATTTTATTCTGAAAGCTGCTCATCCTTCACCTTTAGCCAGAGGTGCTTTTTTTGGTTGTAAACACTTTTCGAAAACCAATAAGATTCTTGAACAACACGGTATTCAACCCATTGATTGGAGAATTGATTAAACGCTGTTTATCTTGTTATCATGGATGAGTCGCCATTACTGGGGGAATAATTTTTGCAATGCATTAAACCATCTTTTTTAACAGATGTCCCTTTTTAAAAAATGCGTGTACTAACCCCTATACTTTTAAAATTTTGAAAAAATATATTTTTGCTTTTACCCTTAGCATCATCTTCTCTTCTATTTTTGCTCAAAATGCTATTATTACAGGTATTTTAAAGGATTCAAAAGATAATTCCCCACTTATTGGCGCGAGCGCCATGTTACTTCGCACAAACGATTCCTCTTTGTATAAAGGCAATACCACTGATCTGGATGGTGTATTCTTCATCAATGAAATTATAAAAGGTACCTATATTTTTAAAGTTACCTATTTAGGGTATACCGATTACTTCCAACAAATTAATGTTACCACTGATACACTAAATCTTCGTACCATACGCTTACTGCCTTCCAGCCAGCAATTGAAAGACGTAGTGGTGAGTACGACTGCTCCAACTGCTGTTCAGAAAGGCGATACTACCCAATACAATGCGAACAGCTATAAGACGAATCCGGACGCAAATGCAGAAGATCTGGTTACAAAAATGGCCGGAATTTCCTCTGAAAATGGTACTGTTAAAGCACACGGGGAAGATGTGAAAAAAGTGTTGGTGGATGGAAAACCATTTTTTGGAGATGATGTCAATGCCGTATTAAAAAATCTGCCTGCGGATGTGATCGATAAAATTCAAGTGTTTGATCAGTTAAGTGAGCAATCTCAATTCACCGGCGTTAACGATGGAAACACAACAAAAACCATCAACATCGTCACCAAACCCGGAATGAAAAACGGTACTTTCGGAAGGGTAATGGGCGCTTACGGATACAAGGATGTGTATAAGCTTGGAGGCAATATCAATTTTTTTAATGGCAACCAACGTATCTCCATCGTTGGACTTTCCAACAATATTAACGAACAAAATTTTTCTGCAGAGGATTTGACAGGTGTAGCAAGTTCTTCTTCTAATCAGCGGGGTGGAAATCGTGGTGGTGGCGGCCAAGTAGGACCTGGCGGAGGAGGTGGTGGTAATGCTAACAATTTTTTAGTCAATGATAAAAATGGAATCTCCACGACACATTCATTGGGTATTAATTATACAGACAAGTGGGGGAAAAATATAGACGTCAGCGGAAGTTATTTCTTTAACAATGGTATTAACAAAACAATTCAATCTGTACATCGAGATTATGTACTTGCCAGCGATTCGGGTCAAGTATACGATGAAAATAGTACTGCAAAAACCAATAATATGAATCACCGTTTCAACCTGAGAATGGAATGGAAAATTGATAGCAACAATTCTGTTCTGTTCGTTCCTAAACTTTCGGTACAGGAAAACAATTCCAATAGCTTTTTAAACGGAACGACCATGACTGGCTTACGATTACAATCAAACACCAGCAACACCAACAGATCCCAAACAAGTGCCTACAACTTTTCAGATGATTTAATGTTCCGGCACCGCTTTAACAAAAAAGGCAGAACGTTTTCAGCGACACTTTCTACCGGTATGAATGCCTCTGACAATCAAAATAATTTATATGCCTCAAACGCTTATTATGTAAAAGACTTAGCCGTCACCAATACTCTGGATCAACAAAGCAACACAAATAAAGACGGAAAAACCATTGGTGGTAATTTCATTTATACGGAACCCATCGGCGAAAAAAGTATTGTTACAGTAAATTATACCAACACTTTCCAATTTAATAACAGCGATAAAAAAACCTACAATTATATAGTTGCTGATGAACGCTATTCTAGTTTAGATACCGCCCTATCCAATCAATTTGACAATGATTATGTAACACACAAAGGTGGTGTGGGTTATCGTTACAACACAAAGAAAATTCAGTTAATGGGGAGCGTAAACTACCAACGCTCCATTTTAAATAGTGACCAGGTTTATCCCTATCAGTTTAAGTTAACCAAGCAATTTGAAAACATATTGCCTTCGGCTATGCTTCGGTATTCATTCAATACAAAAAGTAATATCCGCATCTTTTACAGAACACAAACCAATGCACCAAGCATTTCGCAATTGCAAAATGTTTTAAATAATAGCAACCCACTGCAATTAAGCATTGGTAATCCTAATTTAAAGCAAAGCTATGATAACAGTTTATTCATTCGCTATTCATTAACCAGCACCGAAAAATCAAGTGCCTTCTTCCTGATGTTATCAGGGAATTATACTAAGGATTACATTACCAACAGTACCTTTATTGCAAGCAAAGATACCATCTTAAATGGTGTTCCCTTATTAACCGGTACACAATTGACCAGTCCTGTCAACCTGAACGGATATAGCAACATCAGAGGATTCGTTTCCTATGGGTTTCCTGTAAAACAAATTAAATCCATTGTGAATTTAACTGCAGGAGGTACGCTCACTGAAACACCGGGGTTGGTAAACAACCGCTTGAACCATTCCAATTCTCAAAACTACAGTCTTACGTTTAGCATCAACAGCAACGTGAGCAAAAATGTAGATTTTACCATTTCTTCCAATTCAAGTTATACAAACACCTTGAACTCTTTAAACGCTCAATTGAATAGCAGTTACTTCAATCAAAACAGCCGTATAAAAATGAATTTAATTCTTGTGAACAGCATTGTGCTGAACACGGAGTTGAATCATCAGTACTATGAAGGGCTAACAGCGGGCTATAATCCCAGCTTTTTATTATGGAACGCTGGCTTAGCTTATAAATTCCTCAAAAATAAACAAGCGGAACTCCGATTCTCTGTTTTTGATATTCTTGGTCAAAACCAGAGTGTTTCAAGAAATATTACAGAGGTATACATTGAAGATACGCAATCGAATTTATTGCAGCGCTATTTCATGCTAACCTTCACCTATAATATTAAGGTGTTTAAAGTGAAGTCGGAAGGAGATAATTAATATGTAATTTAATATGTAATGAAGTAAACCTGAGCTTAACTTCATTCATATTAAATATTAAATATTACATCTTTATTTAATTCAAATACTCTTTTGCTTTTTCCAGTGCTTTCGTTAACCCTTGTGAGTTGGTTCCTCCAGCCGTAGCATAAAATGGCTGTCCACCGCCACCGCCTAAAATTTCTTTCGCAATCTCGCGAACAATATTGCCTGCATTTAGCTTTTTATCTTTCACAAGGCTGTCAGAGATAATTACCGATAAACTTGGTTTTCCATTTACATCTGCGCCCAGCACCATGAATAAATTCTCCACCTGGTCGCGTAATTCAAAGGATAAATTTTTAATTGCATCTGCAGAATCCAATTCGATTTTTTCTGCAATAAAATTAATTCCATTGATCTGTTGTTTTTTTCCAAGCAATTCCTTTTTCAAATCTTTTGCTTTATCGCGATGCAAGGAAGCTACTTGTTTTTGCAATTCAGCGTTTTGATCCAATAAGCCCTGTACACTCTTCAATACATCTTTAGGGTTTTTCAACAAGGATTTTAATTGATGAATTAAATCAATCTGATCATTGAAGAACTGCTCCGCTTTTAAAGAGGTAATCGCTTCTATTCTTCGGATACCTGAAGCTACAGCAGATTCCGAAACAATTTTAAATAAACCAATTTGTGCTGTTGATGGAACATGCGTACCTCCGCATAACTCTATCGAATAGTTTTTATCAAATGTTACCACACGAACCACCTCTCCATATTTCTCTCCAAACAAAGCCATAGCGCCCAATTTACGTGCATCATCAATTGGCATCTCCTTAATATCAGCAGCAATATTTTCCCGGATTTTATGATTTACGATTGTTTCAATTTGTTGAATCTCATCCTCTGTAACTTTTGAAAAATGAGAGAAGTCAAATCGCAAATAATCTTCATTTACCAATGAACCTTTTTGCTCCACATGTGAGCCCAGTACTTGTCGCAATGCAGCATGCAGCAAATGCGTCGCACTGTGATTATTTTCTGTCAGCAGACGTTTCTCTGCATCTACTTTTGCATGAAAAGTTCTGTCTATATCCTCCGGAAGTTTCTCTGCAAAGTGAATGATGATTCCATTTTCTTTTTTGGTATCAATAATTTTCACCACTTCATTTGCCGATTCAATAATTCCGGTATCTCCTACTTGCCCTCCACTTTCTGCATAAAAAGGAGTATGATCAAATACCAGTTGGTATTGCTGTTTTCCTTTTGCTTTCACCTGGCGGTATTGAATAATTTTTACATCACTCTCCAGTTGCTTGTAACCAACAAATATTCTCCCCCCCTCATTTGCGCTTCTTCCATCCACCAACACCCAATCGCCGGTATCTACTGCTGTTGCTTCGCGGGAACGTTTTTTCTGTTTTTCTAACTCCGTTTGAAAACCAACTTCATCAATTGTCAAATCATATCCACGGGCGATCAATGCGGTTAAGTCAATTGGAAACCCATATGTATCGTATAACTCGAAAGCAATTTTGCCATCAATTACTTTTTCTTTCTTTCCGGAAGTAACGATGCATGCCTGATCAATGCGTTTAAGGCCATTTTCCAATGTTCTGAAAAATGAAACTTCTTCTTCACGAATTACTTTTTCAATCAATAATTTTTGCGATATTAACTCCGGGAATGCTTGTCCCATTTGTGCTGATAATACAGGAACCAAACGATACATAAACGGCTCTTTCAATTCCAGCGATTGATAACCATACCGTATTGCTCTTCTTAAAATTCTGCGAATTACATAGCCAGCTCCTGTATTCGAAGGAAGCTGTCCATCTGCTATGCTGAATGAAATGGCACGAATATGATCGGCAATCACACGCATAGCAATGTTAATGATTTGTTGTTTTTTATGATCTTCTTGTTCGGGTTTATAGCGGCAACCACTTAGCTCTTCAATTTTATTGAGCAAGGGCATAAATACATCCGTATCATAGTTTGATTGTTTTCCTTGCAATACAACACATAAGCGCTCAAAACCCATCCCAGTATCTACATGTTGTGCGGGTAGTTTTTCAAGTTTACCATCCGCTTTGCGATTAAACTCCATAAATACATTGTTCCAAATCTCGATCACTTGCGGATGGCCTGTATTTACTAATGTCTTACCATCTACTTTTTCACGCTCAGCATTGGTTCGAATATCGCAGTGAATTTCCGAGCAGGGTCCACATGGACCTGTATCCCCCATTTCCCAGAAATTGTCTTTTTTATTTCCTTTCAATATGCGATCTTCCGGAATGTATTGTTCCCATAAGTCATAGGCTTCCTGGTCGAATGCCAAGCCGTCCTCTGTGCTTCCTTCAAATACAGTCACATACAAGCGGCTTTTATCAATTTTATAAACCTCGGTTAGCAGTTCCCAAGCCCAGGCAATAGCCTCTTTTTTAAAATAGTCACCGAAACTCCAGTTTCCAAGCATTTCAAACATGGTGTGGTGATAGGTATCCACTCCTACTTCTTCCAGGTCATTGTGCTTACCACTTACGCGCAAGCATTTTTGTGTGTCAGCAACACGGGGGTATTTAATAGGTGCATTTCCTAAAAACAAATCTTTAAAAGGGGCCATACCCGAGTTATTAAACATTAGGGTTGGATCATTTTTAACTACCATAGGGGCAGATGGAACAATCTCATGACCTTTTGATTTAAAAAACTCCAAAAATGTTTGACGCACCTTAGTTGATTCCATTGAATTCTATTTTTACTGTTAACTACTCTATTAAGCGAAATTTGCATGATTTTCCTAATTCATGCTGTTTTTTTGTGGATTCATGTATACTTTTTACATCTTTTAACGTAAGCGCATATAGTCCTAAACAATTTCATTGATTGCAAATTTAGTTTATTTGTGTAAATTCGCGTCAATTGAAGAAAATTAATGAGCAAAATCAAATATAAATTCAATACCAAGTCGCTCACGTATGAGAAGGTCACTGTTTCTTTCTTTAAGAGACTATGGCAGGCCCTCTCCTACCTTGCAACGGGCTTGGTTTTCGCGACCATCGCGATTTTCATTGCATACAATTACTTCGATTTAAATTCTCCCAAGGAAAAACAGTTAAAAAGAGAAATGGCTGAATTGAGCCTTCAATATCAGTTATTAAATAATCGTATGGGAGAAGTCTCTGAGGTGTTGGATGATATCCAGGAACGCGATAATAATATTTACCGTACCATTTTTGAAGCGGAACCTATTCCCATTTCCATCAGAAAAGCCGGATTTGGAGGGGTTGAGCGTTATAAAGAGTTGCAAGGATATGACAATTCAGAGCTGATGATTGCAACGAATATCCGTCTGGACCGACTAAGCAAACAGTTGTATATTCAATCCAAATCATTTGATGAAGTGGCGAAACTGGTGAAAAACAAAGCGCAATTATTAGCCTCTATTCCAGCTATACAGCCTATTTCCAACGAAGAGTTAAAACACCAGCCGTCTGGTTTTGGCTGGAGAACACACCCTATTTATAAAACACCTGAGTTTCACCCGGGGATGGATTTCGCCTCACCCGAAGGAACGGAGATCCACGCAACCGGCGATGGTGTTGTTATGCGTGCTGATAACATGGCTCAGGGCTATGGTAACCACGTCGTATTGGATCATGGATACGGTTATGAAACGCTTTATGGACACATGTCCAAATTAGCTGTTCATGTAGGGCAACAGGTAAAAAGAGGCCAATTAATCGGTTATGTGGGCAGTACTGGTCTGTCTACCGCCCCTCACGTACATTATGAGGTTCATAAAAACGGACAAAACGTCAACCCTATCAACTTCTATTACAACGACTTAACTCCAGAACAATATCAAAAATTGATAGAAATTTCATCTCAGTCTTCTCAATCCTTTGATTAATGCTCATGTTTAACCCATTAATTTCTTTCCGATA
>DASRRA010000073.1:0-4241 GCA_035696085.1 Bacteroidia bacterium
AAGTAAAATAGTTAAATTAGATTCAGAATTAATTGTTGACGGATGATTGTAGATATATTTATTCCTTGTTTTATTGATCAGATTTACCCGGAAACAGCGGCTAATATGGTTAAGATTTTAGAGAAGGTAGGTTGTGGGGTAAACTATAACCCGGAGCAAACCTGCTGTGGGCAGCCGGCTTTTAATGCAGGCTATTGGGATGATTGCAAAGAGGTAGGTGAAAAATTTATTCGTGAATTTCAGAATGATCGTTACATTGTTTCGCCATCCGCCTCTTGTGTAGGGATGGTGAAAAATTATTACCCAGAAATGTTTCACAACTCGGTATTGCATAATGAATACAAACAGATTCAAAAAAATATGTTTGAATTTTCTGATTTCATGGTCAATGTTTTAAAGATCACCGATATTGGCGCATCATTAAAAGGTGTAGCAACCTATCATGATTCTTGTGCTGCTTTGCGTGAATATGGAATTAAACGCGAACCACGTGTATTGCTGGAGAAAGTAAGAGGACTGGAAATGCGCGAAATGAAAGAAACGGATTCCTGCTGTGGTTTTGGAGGAAGCTTCTCGGTGAAATTTGAACCCATTGCTGTAGGCATGGGCGAAAAGAAATTGGAGAATGCAGAAGAAGTAGGAGCGGAGTACATAATTTCTACAGATGTTTCCTGCCTGATGCATTTAGAAGGGTATGCAAAGAATGCTAAGAAAAATATAAAGATGATGCACTTGTGTGATGTGTTGGCGAGTGGTTGGGATTAGCAGACTATTATAGTTCAGTTATCGCCTGGATAAAAACCTTTCAGATAGCATCTTGAGAAAAGAGATGAAGACCATGCAAATGATAAAAATGGATTGGAATCATTACAAAACCTGATTGCAAAACGAGGAACTACAATTGAAGACCAGCATGTTATTTTGAAAATTATCATCACACTGCCTATCATCGAGAACTATCAGAAAGATAATTTACCTGCCAAAGATGATTTTATAAACGTAGTGAAGTTGCAGGAAAAAGTGATTGCAAAAGGGGATAGCTTGATGCCGAAGCTGTAAGCGCTTTATTTTTTGTTTTCCTTTAACCGATTGAACCGGTTATACATTTCCTTATCAAAATAACTTACAGAAATAACATTTTTTATATTTAATACAATATCGATTTTCAATTGTTCAATGCCTGTTATTTTCCCTTCTTGTATATATTCTGCATATACGGAGAGGTATTGAGACGTAAATACTAATTCTAGTTTTTCATTACGATAACCACTTATGGCAGGAATGATGCGAATATAATTGGAAATGGATGGTATAGGAAGCTCTTTTACCCAGGCAATGTAAAACTTATTGTTATCCAAGGTAAACTGCAATAAAACACCTTCTGTGAAAGAAGACTCCAGCATTAATTCAAATTCATTTCCAACTCTTGAAATGGCATTTTGAATAAATTTTTCTTTACGTCTTCGTAAAAAAAGATTGGTAAGCTCCGTAAATCCTATTGAAAAGAATAATGTAAAAATAGCAGTGCCAATATGCGGAATTTGAATAGGAATAAGTTTATACAATGTTGTAACCCAGGAAGGATGTATTAACTCAACAATTGCTTTGACGCAATAGGTTCCAATCGTAATAATAACGCTTAACAAGATTGTTTCAAAAATGAGGCGTTGTGTATCTAAACGCTGTTGTTTAAATTTACAGAAGTAGGAGCGGGTTAATAAATAGTATCCCGCAATGAGTGGTAGTATTAAGAAGTTCCACGGCATTAAGCAGCCTGATCTCCTTTTTTACGAGCATCAATTTGTTTAATGATGTCAGAATCTAATAAATCAAAAATTGTTTGTTTGATTTTTTCTTGTTTAAAAAAATCAGCAGTATTGATGTACAATTTACCTTCTCGTGTTGAGTGGATGATGTTATCCTTGTTATTCGATTCCATGATGGAAAATAATTTATAACTCAAATGTATGAAGTTTAATTGGAAATAACAAAAATAGGAGTTTGGAAGCCGAAAATTGAAATTTATCCTGGAATTGGTTTAATTTGTAAAATGGAAAATCAACTACTGTCAACTGCAAAACCTGGTGCCAAAGCCATCGTTTTATCGGGTCTTATCGTCGGAACCCTTGATATTTTGGCAGCCATTATTGATTTTTATGTTTCAACGGGTAAAAATCCATCGGCTATTTTTAAATATATTGCGAGTGCTGTAATGGGAATGGATGCTTTTGCCGGAGGTACAGCAGTTATTCTATTGGGGCTATTATTGCATTATATCATTGCTTTTCTATTTACCATCCTGTTTTATTTTCTGTATTATCGATTCGCATGGATGCGATTAAACAAAATTCTTATTGGAATAGGTTATGGAGTTTTTATTTGGGCAGTAATGAACAGGATCGTTGTTCCGCTTAGTTTAACTCCCAAAGCAAATGGTTTTGTTATTTGGAAAGCGGTTAAGGCAGCATCGATATTGATCTTTATGATCGGGATACCGCTCTCATTTTTAGCTGCCCGATTTTATAAAAAAACGAATGCTGCTAATTCGTAAATTTTGAATTTTTCCAAGCCTTTAACATCGTTTCTTTGTTTTCCTCGTTGTTATAGCTAATGGTTGCGCCGAAGTCAAACCCCTTTAAAAATTGGCTGTAAAGTATCTGCTTAAGAATCACTTTGCCATCGGGTTTATAAATAGTGGTATGAAATGTATTGAATTCGATTCCCTGCACGGTTTCTTTTCCTGAAGCGGTATCTACTTTTATACCTTGATCTGTAAAGGTGTTATACAGAACATCATATATTAATTGTGTGTTCTTTTTATATTCACCGGCATATTCTTCTTTAAAGGGTTGAGAGGTGGAGGAGAAGATATTGAACCGGTCTTTCTGAAAACTGATGAGATGTTTTAATGTTTTCGTATCAATTGGTCCGCCCACTGTTTTTTCCATCGCATCTTTCCCCAATTGCTCATTTTGTTCTATTTTATCTTTTGAGATGATTTGCCAGTCATTAGGAATTTCTATGGACCAACCTATTTCTTTACTCTCGTAAATGGTGCCATTTACTTTTCCCTCATCAACTTGTTTATTAGGATCTTTTGGTGCGCAGGAAAAAAGAGAAAAGCAAAGGAGTGTGAAAAATAGTTTGTTGAATCGCATGTTAGTTCTTTTATGTTGTGAGGAACTAAGGTAGGACTTTTCCGCAGACCATAAACAATTTTTAAACTCTTGCGGAAAGAATAGACAGGATGTCTGAATTTCTAATAGAAAAACGAGTTGAAAAAACGGTTGCCTTTTTTAAACCCCTCATTAAAATGGCGGGAAATAATAATGAGTTTTTAAAAGGCAACGCATTTTTTAGTGTATGTTCTATCATAGCGATATCCTAAATTGACGTAGCAAACATCCGCATAAGACTTTAAATGAATATAAAGTCAGTATTAACTATTAGCTCGCCTTTTTTGCATTATTCATATGAATTTCATTCTGTTCATGCGATTTTTTATCCTTCACCTTAATTGAGGGAATATGTTTGGACAAAACTTCCTCAACGATCTTCTTTAAACCACCTGGTAACATCGGTTTGGAGTAAAACGCATTGGCGCCATAGGCTACGGCTTTTATTTTATCAAACTCAAATTCACTTGTTGTCAACACATATATTGGAATTGATTTCAATGCATCATTTCTTCTCACTGTTTGCAAAACTTCATAGCCATCCATGAGTGGCATGTTTAAATCTAAAAAAATTAAATCGGGTTTAGCAAAGGAGGGATCGTTATTCTTGTTTACTCCTAAAAGCACATCCATCAGTTCCGTCCCGTCAAACACTGAAAGAATTTGGCTCTCTTTGTTTTGCTCATGAATGGCATCGATTAAAAACTCGTGATCATCTTTATCATCATCTGCAATGATGATTGTAAATTGGTTATTCATATAGTAAAGAAATTAATTAAAAAAATACCGGCGGGTAATTCTTTCCCCTTTGAAGGGGTTTCATAGCAGGCCGTTCAAGAATAGCACCAAAAATTAAATTCCCAAAATTACGCTATACTCGTTTTAATAAAAAAATATTTATAGTATCTTTATAACCTAAGATTGAAGAAAGATGGCGACAACGATTCACTATATAGATGATGATTCTGATGACTTAGCATATTTCAAGTATGCGTTGGATGAAATTAATCAGAAGGTAAAATTACATACGCATTCAAATCCTTTCACTTTTGTAGAAGAATTAGA
>DASRRA010000074.1:0-2312 GCA_035696085.1 Bacteroidia bacterium
ATAGACTATCAGCAGGCTATAGAGGAGCAATATAAAAAATTACAGCCAAAGAAAATTCAATATGCATCAAGTGGTATGCATTTTATTATGGTGGATGCGTATGATTGGTATATCACTAATGTTCTTTTATTTTTAAAAGATAAATAGATTTTCCAGGGAACGGCAGGTTTGTTTGTTTAACGGTCATGCATTTATCGCTTAAATGGGGTATTTTTATACTAGTTCTTAAAATTTTAATTCACTAACTTAAAACACTACTCATGAAAAAAATTACTTGTCTTTTCGTATTCTTATTGACATACGGTGCCGTATTCGGACAAATATTTACACCGCAAACCAGTGGAACGACTGAAACACTTTCAAGTATTCAATTTGCTAGCGATGATATTGGCTATACGGTAGGCAATAGCGGCGTTATCCTTAAAACAGTAAACGGCGGTACTAACTGGAATCCTCAAGTTTCTGGTGTTACAACTGATCTTGGTAGCGTAAAATTAATTGATAAAGACACTGTTTACAGTTGCGGGCGTGCCGGCGTCATTTTAAAAACCACTGACGGCGGAAGCAACTGGAAAAAACTTAACGCTGGAGTTTCAACCGATTTATCGCGGTTGTTTATAAATGGAAAAGATATTTATGTAACCGGATATTATGGTATTGTTCTAAAATCCTCTGATTGGGGCAAGACCTGGAACAGTTTGAATACAGGATCCAACGCTTATTTATATGGTGTTTATTTCTACAATGAACAAATCGGGTATGTAACTGGTTCCAATGGTACAATTATCAAAACAACCAATGCAGGATCAACCTGGTCGCCATTGAACAGTAGTACTTCTGTTTCACATTTATTTGATGTTACATTCACGGATTCGCTGACTGGTTATGTGGTTGGCGGAGATGCTACTTCCTACGATGGCGTTATTTTAAAAACAACAAATGGCGGCGCCAGCTGGACACCTAAAATAATTAAAAATAATTTTTTCGGTACCCTTAAGTTTTTAAATAAAACGGTTGGATATGTTGTTGGAGGTGACATTGGAGGCAATACAAGTACTATCCTGCGAACAAATGATGCGGGAGTAACATGGGGAGCAGAAACAGCTAACTCCAAAAGACAATTTGGATCGGCTTTCCCAAGTACAAAAGCTGCTTATACCTGTGGATTAAATGGTACCATATTGAAAGCCACTGATCTATTGGCCAGCATTTTTGAATTTGCAAAATCGAATCAGCTGGTTGTATACCCTAACCCAACAACCGGTAAATTTAACATTGCATACGACCAGGATGTTTTTCAAAAACCAATGAACGTTGCGATATACAATGTTACCGGTGATTTAATTTATGAGCAATCCAGTATTAGTGAAATGGATCTTTCCGATTTTCCGAAAGGTATTTATTATATTAAATTATTTAATGATACGGAAGCTTATTCAAAAAGTGTATTGGTGCAATAAGTAGTACTGAACAAAACAAAAACCGGAAAGTGACTTTCCGGTTTTCAATTTTTTTAGTTATTATACATAACTTATAATTACCAGACTAAAAAAACAATTTGTTAGCTTTTTATGCAAAAAGAAATTCTATTTCAAAAAATCATTCGTAACTTTTTTTTCCTAAAAATTCGTAGCTTTTCGTTTTTAAAATTTTTTGTTAACAACAACTTTACAAGCCATTCACACCATTACTTCGGACAAGATGTTCGAAGTAAAAACGTCGACTTAATAAAAAATAGATTATCGTGTCGACTCAGCGAAACCTTCTCCTAAAATTGTTCTGTAAAAATACCAATTTTCATGAATTTTCTCTAAATAATGCTCCTTACATTCTCTCTGAATTATGTTACTTGATTCTCCTTTTGGTGCATATATTAAAACGACATTTGTAAATTTATCAAGTATTCTGGGTTCAGAATGACCTATTATTTCAATACTTTTATCAAAATATTGAGCATTATTTTTTCTAATATAATTATACGATTCTGATTTAAAAGAAGTACCAATTACGGTTGAGCTATCAGCATTCGAACGGTAATAAATTATTTTTTTTTGACTAAAATCGCTTAACATTGAATGAACAAATAATAGTACTGAATCTGATTCTTTACTATCATGAAAATAAAAATTTGAAATGATAGGGTGTGAATAAATTTTTAATTTTTCCGGCCTATCCTTATCAAAATCGACAACGCAAAATCTTTTATTTCTTTTTGAAATAATAATACATGATTTTCCTCTAAAAGATTTATACACAGAAAACCCTACGTATCTGTCAGTGATTCTACTTTCTATTATTTTTTCAAAGGTTAA
>DASRRA010000075.1:0-8058 GCA_035696085.1 Bacteroidia bacterium
TACTAATAAAGCTAATCTCCTTATTGATATTGCACGTGGCTATTTGTACGATTTCAACGATCACGATGCGATGCAAGCCTATTCCGAAAAAAATCTGGTAATTTCTCAGAAATTAAATTATAAAAAAGGAATTGCTTATTCATATAATTTCCTGGGAATTGCCCGCTGGGGAAAAGGAGATTTGGAAAAAGCATTGATCTATTTCAAAAATGCACTGAGTCTTATGCGGGAAACAAATGATATGCGTGGTGCCAGCTCCTGCTACAGCAATATGGGATTGGTGTATAATGATCAGGGACAATATACACTTGCTGAAACCTACACACAAAAGGCATACAATACAAAAGAAGAGCTAAAAGATTTACGAGGCATGGCGATTTGTCAAAACAACCTCGGAAACATCTATCAAAATCAAACGAATTTCACAAAGGCCATCTCTGCGCATTTAAATGCCTTGAAGATAAGAGAGGAAATGAAGGATACAACTGGTATCAGCCAATGTTATATTAATATAGCACTGGTTTTTGAAGCCCAGGGTAAGTTGGATGATGCTCGCAAAAATTATGAGACCGCGTTAAAAATAACTACAAACACGGGCGAAGTGCTCGGAAAAGCCATTTCTTTGAATGGTTTAGGAAATATTTGTTTCACAGAAAAAAAATATACGGAAGCGCTCGACTATTACAATAAAGCTTTGGTGTTACGCAGAAACAATGACGATAAACTGGGCCAGGCGGAATGCTTAAATGGAATTGGAAATATTTACCGGGAACAAAAAAAACATAAGGAAGCAATCAAGTCCATATTAGAAGGTCTGAAATTACAGGAAGAAGTTGGTGGAAAAAAAGCAAGTGCACTTTCCTATGTTAATCTTGGTAAGATAAGTGAGCAAATTAAAAATTACACAGATGCGATCTACTATAGCAAGAAAGCATTGGATATTGCAACAGCTATTAATTCCAGGGATGTGATGCGTGATGCTTATGAGAACCTGGCCTCTATCTACGAAAAGCAAAATGATAATGAAAACGCATTGAAATACCTTAATTTGTTTTATGCTGAAAAAGATTCTTTATTAAACAAAGACAATTTCAAACAGATCTACGAAATCAACACACGCTATCAGACAGAAAAGAAACAAAAAGAAATTGAGCTGCTTACCAAGGATCAAATCATTAATGAGAAAACACTAAAACAACAAAAAATTGTTCGTATCGCACTTATTGTAGGTTTAGGCCTAGTTGTGATTGTGCTCTTTTCATTCTATGCACGTTACCGCTTTAAACAAAAAGCAAACTTGCTTTTAGAGCAACAAAAAAAGCAGATTCAGGAACAAAACATTTTGATTACAGATAGTATTGATTATGCGAGAACGATACAAGAAGCTATTCTACCGACACCATCACGCGTAAAAACATTCTTCCAGAATTCATTTATCCTATATAAACCAAAATCTATCGTAAGCGGAGATTTTTATTGGGCCGGCGAAAAAGGAAATAAAAGAATATGCATGGCTGCTGATTGCACTGGACACGGTGTACCGGGTGCATTCATGTCCTTGCTTGGCTTTAACATGTTGGATAATATTATTGAAAAGGGACAAACACAACCTGGTGAAATTTTGAATTTGTTAAATACTGAAATGGTTTCTGCCATGACACAGGAACAGCTCAATACCTCCAGCGTAAAACATGGAATGGATGCAGCAATTATTAGCATTGATTACACAACGATGCAACTGGAGTTTGCTGGCGCACATAACTCCATGTATTATATCCGCAACGGGCATCTCCATGAAATTAAAGCGGATAAGCACTCCATTGGATCAATGGGTAGAGGAGGCGAAGAAATTATTTTTCACACCAACACGATCTGTATTGAAAAAGGTGATGTGATCTATTTGTTTTCGGATGGTTTTCCTGATCAAATTGGTGGGCCCAACAGGAAAAAATTTTATTACCCTCCATTTAAAGAGTTGCTGGTTAAAATCCATCAATTGGATATGGAAGAACAACGAAACATTCTTGACAAAACCATTACCGACTGGAGAGGTGAGCGCGATCAAACGGATGATATCCTGGTGATGGGAATTAAAATCGATTAGTAATAATTTTTATCCACCAGGTAATTTTTCACATAATCATTTACACCTTCTTCCAATGTCTGGAAAGGTCTATCATAACCAATGGATTTTAATTTTTCCATCGATGCCTCTGTGTAATATTGATACTTATCCCGGATATCAATCGGCGTATCAATAAAATCAATATTTACCGGTTTTCCTGCTGCCTGAAATGTATTTTTAACAAGATCTAAAAACGTTCTGGCTTTACCGGATCCTAAATTGTAAATACCTGAATTTTTTCGGTGATGCAATAAAAAACTACACACTTCCACCACATCTTTTACATATACAAAGTCACGCAATTGCTCACCATCTTTATAATTGGGATTATGTGAACGGAATAATTTCACAACTCCTTTTTCTTTCAGCTGATGATAAGCATGCATGATAACGGATGCCATTCTTCCTTTGTGGTATTCGTTTGGGCCATACACATTGAAAAATTTTAATCCTACCCAAAAATAAGGTTTACGGCTTTGCTGAAGCGCCCACTTATCAAAGTCATTCTTGGAATCTCCATATGGATTCAACGGTTTTAAGTTGGGAATAAGTGTTTCATTGTCGTCATATCCTAGCTCGCCTAATCCGTATGTGGCCGCAGAAGATGCATATACAATAGGAAGTCCGAATTCTACACACACATTCCACAGATCTTTTGTATAAGATAAATTCAACTTATCAAAAATGGTTTTGTCCGTTTCTGTAGTATCTGTCCGTGCGCCCATATGGAACACAAACTCAACCAATCGTTGATTTTTCTTTAGCCATTCTATAAAATTATCGCGGTGTACTTTTTCACTGTATCGCTTTCCTTGCAGATTTTTCATTTTATCTGCATTAGAAAAATCATCCACAATCACGATATCAAAAAAACCTTCGCGGTTTAATTTGCTAACGAGGCAACTGCCAATAAAACCTGCTGCTCCTGTAACTACGATCATATTCTTATCAATTGTTTTAAAATTATAACACTGCCTGCTCCAGGTATAACCCCTCTTTTAACTGGGAAATTAAACCTATTTCCATTGCTTTATCAAACAACATACGGATGGCACGTTTACCCTCTGCTCCTAAATCAATGGAGTATTTATTTACATATAGTTCAATGTGCTTATACATCACCTCTTCACTCATTTCCTGCGCATGTGCTTTTACAAAATCCAAACTGGATTTAGGATGTTGAAAGGCATACTCCACACTTTTACGAAGTACACGATTTACTTTTTGTTTTAGCGGTTCCGGCAACTGTCGCTGTATCACAATTCCGCCTAATGGAATCGGCGCTTTTGTCAGTGTTTCCCAATATTCTCCTAAATCAATCAGTTTTTTTAGACCTTTTTGCTCATAGGTAAATCTGTTTTCATGAATTATAACCCCCGCATCCACTTTCCCTTTTACCACATCGTTTTCAATGTCAGAGAACAAGGTTTCTACTTTTGATTTTACATGCGGAAACGCCAATGAAAAAAGAAAATTGGCCGTCGTATACTTCCCTGGAATAGCCACTTTCAAGTCGTTTCCTTGTGACAAACTTGATTTTAAAGCTTCACCTTTTGCAATCAACAACGGCCCACAACCATTGCCCAATGCACTGCCAGCATCCAGTAACTGATATAAATGCGTGAGGTAAATATAGGCATGATAGCTTAGCTTGGTGATGTGCAATTCATTCTTGAAAGCTCGTTGATTCAGTGCTTCCACATCTTCCAGCAATAGTTCGAACTGTAAACCTTCGGTATCAATTTTTCCATGCACCATTGCATCAAAAATGAAACAATCATTTGGACAAGGGCTGAAACCTATAGTAAGTTTTGTTAACGCTGTCATTGCGAATTGTAAATATTAATTGAATTCTTCCAAAAATGCCACAATGCTTTTATTTAAATTTTCGATTGCCAACGGAATGTTCCAACGATCTTTATTTCTCTTTTCAACCAGGTTGGAAACGGCTCTCACCTGGATATAAGGAATATGGTCTTGCTCACAGGCAAACATAAATGCAGCCCCTTCCATGCTTTCAACAATGGGATGAAAACGATCTACTATTTTGGCGATGTTCTTTTCATTCCCATGCACTTTGTTTACGGTTATTCCATTTACTTTTGGTAATAGGTCTAACAGCGGATATGCTTGTAATGAATTTTCATTGGTAATCTTTGTAATGGCTTCCAGCTTTAAATCCTCCATGGTCAGAAATTTCAATCCATCCTCTGCACCCATTTCAGCAAGCTGATCTTCGTACACATTCACCACGCTTCCTATTGGCAGGTTATTGTTGAATGTACCACAAATGCCCATATTTATTGCTAAATCATAGGTTTTGTTAAGTACTTTGGCTGTATAGAAAGATGTAGCAACCATTCCTACACCGGTAATCAGGCAATCCATTTCTATAGTTTTGTAGCGGCATTTTATCACCCGGCTGTTCTCAGCAAATGCAGTTATTTCTGCATGATTGAGAAGCGGGTTAATTTCAAATTTTGTGGCAGCTACAATTAGAATTTTCATGCGATGCAAAGTTATCTATTTTTACGCATTCGATTGTTAAAGCTCGTATATTTGCATATTATTTCAAACAATTATGATCTATATCACAAGAAGAGAGCATTTTAACGCCGCACATAAGTTATATAACCCTAAATGGTCGGATGAGCAGAATAGCGAAGTATTCGGTAAATGCGCGAATCCAAACTGGCATGGGCATAATTATAATTTATTTGTAACGGTGAAAGGGGAAGTCAACCCGGAAACGGGATACTCTGTAAATTTAAAAGAGTTGAGTACTATCATTCGGACACACATTACTGATAAATTAGATCACCGCAACTTAAACCTGGATGTACCTTTTATGAAAGGACTTATGCCATCAACTGAAAATGTGGCAATCGCTATCTGGAATGAATTGCTGCCACATATTAATGCGCTTGGTTGTGTGTTACATTCTATTAAATTGTACGAAACAGAAAATAATTTTGTTGAATATTTTGGCGGCAAGTAGGGCTTGTATTGGCTTATAAAACTCAGGAACATGGGACACGATGAATTTGATGATGTAGATGGATACCAAAAAATTGACAGGTATAACCTGAAATTGGTAAATGAAATTGCTTCTAAATACAAAACGATTTTAACAGATATAGGAGAAAACCCTCAGCGGGAGGGCCTTTTAAAAACTCCTGAACGTGTTGCAAAAGCGATGCAATACTTAACACATGGTTACGATTTGAATCCTCAGGAAATCCTGAAATCTGCTTTATTTAAAGAAGATTACAGCCAGATGGTGATCGTAAAAGACATCGAGGTGTACTCCATGTGTGAACATCATTTACTGCCCTTTTTTGGAAAAGCGCACATTGCGTATATTCCTAACGGATTGGTGGTAGGCTTAAGTAAAATTCCGCGTGTGGTAGATGCATTTGCAAGAAGGCTGCAGGTACAGGAACGCCTCACCAATGAAATCCGTGATTGCATCCAGGATACCATGTTCCCAAAGGGGGTGGCAGTCGTTATGGAATGCTCCCACTTGTGTATGCAAATGCGTGGCATTCAAAAGCAAAATTCAGTTACCACCACTTCAGCGTTTACAGGAGAATTCTTAAAAGACACGACCAGAAAGGAATTTATCAGTTTAATCGGCTCTAAACTACATTAAGAACAGGCACTAATTGTTGAAAAACTGCTTATAATTTAGAGCATTTTTAACGCTGACAATATTGCATATCCTGGCAATCGGTATTATCTTTGTCGCAACAAACACAAACAATAAAAATAAAAAATGGAAACAAACAATTTTAATTATGTACAGTCGCAGGGAGAATCTTCCTCCATGTCAAGAACATTTGTTGCAAGTGTATTTTCTTGGATGTCTGCTGCATTGGTAATCACATCAGTTGTTGCTTATTATTTTTCACACAGCCTTCAACTACTTTCTTTACTAATTAATCCTGAGGTAGGTGGTTTAACAATTTTAGGCTATGTAGTTATGTTTGCTCCAATTGTTTTCGTGTTGGCAATGTCGGCAGGATTTAACCGCTTTTCTTATCCGGTTTTATTATTCCTGTTTCTACTGTATGCAGCAGTTATGGGAGCTAGTCTTAGCTTTATTTTCCTAGCCTATACATCAGCTTCTATCGCAGGTACGTTCTTAGCATCAGCTGGAATGTTTGGCTTGATGGCAGTTGTAGGATACACTACGAAGACAGACCTTACAAAGTTTGGTGCAATCATGGGTATGGCTTTATTAGGACTTATCATCGCAAGTTTGATCAATTTGTTTTTAAACAACGACACAATGGACTACATCATTAGCTTCATCGGTGTACTTGTGTTTACAGGTTTAACAGCTTATGATGTTCAAAAACTAAAAAATATTGGTTCAGGTGTACAGTTTGGTATCCAATCCACCAGCAAGCTGGTTATTATGGGTGCTTTAAATCTGTATCTTGATTTTATCAACTTGTTCTTATTCTTATTACGCTTGTTTGGCGACAGAAAATAATCACCAATTGATTGTGAATAAAAGAGTTCCGCTTACCAACGGAACTCTTTTTATTTTCAGTAATATTGAGACAAATTAAAAAATTAATCACAAAACTATGAAAGCATACATTTTTCCTGGCCAAGGGTCACAATTTCCAGGAATGGGAAAAGACCTTTATGAAAATTCTGAACTTGCCAAACAATTATTTGAAAAAGCCAATGACATATTGGGTTTTAAAATAACTGATGTCATGTTTAGTGGTACAGCTGAAGAATTGCAACAAACAAAGGTAACCCAGCCAGCTATTTTTCTTCATTCGGTTATCCTGGCAAAAACGCTGGGTGCTAGTTTAAAACCTGCGATGGTTGCAGGACACAGTTTAGGCGAATTTTCCGCCCTGGTTGTGAACGAAACCATCACCTTTGAAGATGCACTTACGCTGGTTTCCAAGCGTGCCTTAGCCATGCAGAAGGCCTGTGAAATAAAACCTTCTACCATGGCCGCTATCACTAACCTGGATGATGCAATCATTGAAAACGTATGTGCAGAAGTAAGTAAGAGGGGCGAAATTGTAGTAGCTGCTAATTATAACTGCCCTGGTCAATTGGTTATTTCCGGAAGTATTGCAGGTGTTTCATTGGCTTGCGAACAATTAAAAGCCGCGGGTGCAAAACGCACCTTAATTTTACCCGTAAGCGGCGCTTTCCATTCTCCATTTATGCAGCCTGCTGCTGTGGAGTTAGAAGCAGCCATCAATGCCACTGTTTTCAATCAACCGATTTGCCCGGTATATCAAAATGTAACGGCAAGTGCCGTATTGGATCCTTCTGAAATTCAGAAAAACCTGATTGCACAGCTGACAGCACCTGTAAAATGGACACAAACCATGATACAAATGATTTCGGATGGGGCGACTTCGTTTACAGAAATTGGTCCTGGAAAGGTATTGCAGGGGTTGGTTAAAAAAGTGGATGCGGCTGTTGAGGTTGTAGGAGCGTAAATTCAATGTGAGAGCGAAAGACAAGAGCAAGAGCAAGGAACAACGCACTCAAACTGATCTTTATACAATGTAATTTATTATTTTTAAAAGCGTTACTTCTTAAAGTAACCACACGCATGAAAAAATTAATTTTTATAAGTCTTTTTGTTTTAAGCTTCTTGGGTAGCAATGCGCAATTTTTGAATAGCATTGGCATCACCGGTGGTGTTTCCTATAGCAATCAAAAGTTTTTGTTTCGCGATCCTTCGGAAGTCATAAAGAAGAAATACAGATGGGGCTTTAATGGAAGTGTATTCGCCGAATTCTTTAGCCACGACTACGTGCGATGGGTATCGGAAATACAATACAACCAAAAAGGAAGTAAGGAAAAACGTTCTGAAACAGATCCGGATACCACTTACACCTTACGCAATCGCGTGCAATACGTCACCTGGAACAATTACCTCAAAGTTC
>DASRRA010000076.1:0-11998 GCA_035696085.1 Bacteroidia bacterium
TGGAAAAAAGCTCTTTTTGATATTATTTTAACAAGTTAAAAAACAGAAGAATGAAACAAATTACTAGCTTATGCATCTTATTATTAGGATTAGCTGCTTGTACGTCAAGCGACAGTAATAGTAATGAAAAACAACAACTTGCGGATGGGAATCCAGCATTTGAAAACTATAAAACACAGTTTATAGAAGAGCTTTGGAAAGTGTATCCGGGTTGGGCAGCACAACAAGGATATCATCGTTGTGATAGTATTTTAGCAATACCGGATAAAGCAACAGGTGAGAAGCAATTAAAGTTCATTGAAGCCAATTTAGATTCACTAAAAAAAGTTGAAATAGCGACCTTATCTGACAACAATAAAATAGATTATTACATCATTGAAAATCAGTTAAAGGAACTGAAATGGAAGCAGACGGAAGAAGGGGCCTATGAATGGAACCCGGCTGGCTACAATATATGTGAAGAATTCGCTCAAATTTTAAACGGAAAATATGATTCACTGGATACACGACTTCATAATTTTCATATGAAAATGAAAAGCATTCCAGCATATTATGAAGCAGCAAAACAAAACATAAAAAATCCTACTGTTGAACATACACAATTAGCCATTGATCAGAATACCGGTGGTGCTGCTGTATTCGAAGGTGAGCTGGCAAATGCGTTGAAAAAATCGCACTTGAGCGATGCAGAAAAAAAAGACATTCAGCAATTGGCAAAAGAAGCTGTTGAAACAATTAAGGATTATGCAGCCTGGTTAAAAAACTTAGATAACAAGACACCAAGAAGTTTCCGTTTAGGAAAGGAATTATACGAAAAGAAATTTGAATATGAAATTCAATCCGGCTACTCTGTTGATCAGATCTATGAAAAAGCATTGAGTCACAAAAAAGAATTGCATGAGAAAATGTATGTACTTGCGGAGCGTTTGTGGGACAAATACATCGAGCCGGGTAAGAGACCAACCGATTCACTGGAATTAATAAAAGCGGTCATCGACAGAATTTCATTGAAGCATACAACAGCCGACAAATTTCAAGCAACCATCGAAAAGCATTTACCGGAGTTAACAGCATTCATTAAACAGAAAGATTTGATTTATATTGATCCTTCCAAACCATTGGTAGTACGTAAAGAACCTTCCTATATGGCAGGAGTAGCCGGAGCATCCGTTACTTCTCCGGGGCCTTATGATAAAAATGCGGATACCTATTACAACGTAGGTGGCTTTACAGGCTGGGATAAAGCAAAAATTGAAAGTTACCTATGTGAATACAACGATTACATTTTACAAATTTTAAATATTCACGAAGCTATTCCTGGCCATTACACACAATTGGTGTATAGTAATTTATCACCCAGTTTAATAAAATCTGTTTTTGGAAACAATGCCATGATAGAAGGCTGGGCTGTATATACAGAACGAATGATGCTGGAAAATGGGTATGGGAATAATGAAGATGAAATGTGGTTGATGTATTATAAATGGAACCTGCGTGCTACTTGCAACACCATCTTAGATTATAGTGTACATACAAAAGACATGAGCAGAGAAGCTGCTTTGAACTTATTGATCAAAGAAGGATTTCAAACAAAAGCGGAAGCAGAAAATAAATGGAAACGGGTTACGCTGTCACAGGTACAATTGTGCTGCTATTTTACCGGTTATACAGAAATTTATGAGTTTAGAGAAGAGCTAAAAAAACAAATGGGTAACAAATTCAATTTAAAGGCTTTTCACGAGAAATTTTTAAGTTATGGCAGTGCGCCTGTCAAATATATCAAAGAATTAATGTTGGCGGACCAAAATTGGTTGAAAGAGGCGCACAAATAATCAGTTTTTTGTGAGGAAAATGCAATTTTTTTGAAGTAATTTTACGTTGTATACCAAATTCAGGAGTTGATGCTTATACATTGTAGTAAGGTTGCAAATAAAAAGAAATGTGCGCTTCGGAAAGCACCGTCAACCTTTTCATTTGAAACGGTTGACTCCGCTCATTTAATTAAAGCTGATCACTGGAACAGCATTGTTCCATTTGGAAGTGAATTTTTAAAATTACCTTATTTATACGTTTGGGAAAAAGCGCATGCAGAAAACATGCGCTTTCACTATACCATTATCTATGATCAAAACAAACCCGTTGCGATTGGTTATTTTCAGGTGATTGATTTTAACGGTGAAAATTTTGAAAGCATCATCGAAATGGAAAACAATGAAGCGCTTTGTCGCATTACCGCCTACCTGCAAAAACATTTAGCCAATCATTTAAAACGAAATGCCGATAAAATAAATATGCGCCTGCTTATTTGTGGCAATTCTTTTATTAGTGGAGAGCATGGTTTTACACACGTACCGGATATCAATAAACCTGAATTAATTGATGCGTTGGCGGATGTGATCTACAGCATTGGCAAAACAGAAAAGCTACGCGGAAAAATAGCTGCGGTACTGGTAAAAGATTTTTACATCACGGATGATCACGCAGCAGATGAGCTATCGGAGTTTAAATACCACGATTTCGTGGCCGAACCCAATATGATTCTCCCTATCCAATGGAGCAGCATGGATGATTACCTAAACGCCATGAGTAAAAAATACCGTCACCGTGCCAAAGGAATTATTAAAAAAGGAGAGGTGATGGAGCGTAAAATCTTTTCAGTAGAAGAAATTACAACAAATGAACAAATCATTAATCAACTCTATAAAAACGTGCATTTAAAAGCAAAATTCAGGTTGGCAACACTGCCTGCATCTTATTTTGCGGAGATGAAGCGAGAGTTGAAAGATAAGTTCGTATTTACAGCTTATTACTTTCAGGAAAACCTGGTGGGGTTCCGTTCTACGTTTATACTAAATAAAGAAATAGAAGCACATTTTATTGGCATTGACTACAACCTGAACAAGCAATTGGAGTTGTATCAGAACATGTTGTATGATTACGTGAAGGAAGCCATTACAAGAGGCACAAACAAATTGATTTTGGGTCGTACCGCATCGGAAATAAAAAGTACGATAGGAGCAGAGGCCGTTGAATTAAAGTGTTATATACGCCACCACAATCCGTTATCCAATAGAATTATCAAACCTTTTGTAGATTATTTGAAGCCGGCTGCATGGATCCCACGCAACCCTTTTAAAGATGCAGAACTTGAACCTGCAATGGTTCGAAGTAAAAGTTAAAAGTTGGGTTTTAGTAAATATTTCGAATAGAACTCATTAATGATAGCCACAGCTTCATCAGCAGTATCCACCACTTTAAATAAATCCAAGTCTTTTTCACTGATGGTTGCTTCCGTGTATAACATGGTTTCCGTTACCCACTTTAACAAGCCCTCCCAATATTTTTTACCAACCAATACAATAGGGAAATGAGCCACTTTGTTAGTTTGTATCAGGGTAATCGCTTCAAACAATTCATCCATTGTTCCAAAGCCACCCGGCATCGCTATAAATCCTTGAGAATATTTTAAGAAAATGGTTTTGCGAACAAAGAAGTAATCAAAATTGATATTTTTATCGTTGTCAATAAAAGGGTTAGAGCTTTGCTCAAATGGTAATACGATGTTTAATCCTACAGATTTTCCACCGCCGGCTCTTGCACCTTTATTAGCAGCTTCCATAATTCCCGGGCCACCGCCACTGATGACACCATAACCTTCTTTGGTTAGTTTGTAGGCAATTTCTTCCGCAAGTAAGTAGTAGGGATTAGAAGGCTTGGTTCTGGCCGAACCGAAGATAGAAACACATGGCCCAATACGGCTCATCTTTTCAAATCCTTCTACAAATTCACTCATGATTTTAAATATCTGCCATGAGTCTGTTGCTTTTATATCGTTCCAATCTTTGTTTGCAAATGCTTGGCGTATTTTGTCTTCTTCCTGATTTGTCATAAGTAATAATTGAAGTAGATAATAAACTTGACAGCTATTTCTACGAATGCATATATTTTAGGTTCTGAGAATGTTTATTTTTTTAAAACAACTTTCGTAACCTTTTTTGTTTGCTTGTTGTTGCAAGCTTTTCTTGATGATAACAAAAGTACAAATTTTTCAACATTACTTTTTGAAACAATAAGGAACAAGCGGAATACGAGAAAATCGAATCACTATTTCAATTCTTGCTTTAGAAACTTTGCGGTATAACTTACCTTATCTTTTGCAACCTCTTCTGGCGTTCCTTCACACAAAATAGTTCCACCGTTGTTACCTCCCTCCAGACCCAAATCAATTACATGATCAGACACTTTAATAATATCCATGTTGTGCTCTATGATCAATACGGTGTTGCCGCTATCTACTAGTTTGTTTAACACTTCCAGCAAAATACGTATATCTTCAAAATGCAAACCTGTTGTAGGTTCATCCAGGATATAAAATGTATTTCCAGTGTCTCGTTTCGACAACTCTGTCGCTAATTTTACACGTTGTGCTTCACCACCTGATAAGGTTGTGCTTTGTTGTCCCAGTGTGATATAACCCAATCCCACTTCTTTTAATGTTTTTATTTTTTGTAAGATAGATGGAATGGATTCAAAAAAGTCAACCGCATTTTCAATAGTCATGTTCAACACATCACTGATGGATTTTCCTTTGTAACGAATCTCCAATGTTTCTTTGTTGTAGCGTTTTCCATTGCAGGTTTCGCAATTCACATATACATCGGGTAAAAAATTCATTTCAATGGTTCTTAAACCTGCGCCTTGGCAAGTTTCACAGCGTCCTCCTTTTACATTGAAAGAGAAGCGTCCCGGTTTGTATCCTCTTATTTTTGCCTCCGGAATTTCGGAAAATAATGTGCGTATGTCTCCGAAAACATTTGTGTACGTTGCCGGATTACTTCGTGGGGTACGGCCGATAGGTGATTGGTCAATGTCGATTACTTTGTCCAGATGCTCTAAACCGGAAATGGATTTATACGGCATTGGTTTTTTCTCCGAACGATAAAAGTGTTTGTTTAAAATAGGATACAATGTTTCATTGATCAGCGTAGACTTCCCACTTCCTGAAACACCCGTTACACAAATCATTTTTCCCAAAGGCAATGAGATAGAAACGTTTTTTAAGTTGTTTCCTGTAGCACCTTTTAAAATCAAAGATTTTCCGGACCCTTTTCTTCTTTCTTTGGGAACTTTAATTTCTTTTACCCCATTGATATAATCTGCGGTGAGTGTATGAAATTTTAAAATTTCTTTCGGTGTGCCTTGTGCAATCACTTTACCACCGTGTATTCCGGCAGCAGGGCCAATATCCAGCACATGGTCGGCGGTTAGGATCATGTCTTTATCATGTTCTACTACGATCACCGAATTACCAATATCTCTGAGGTTTTTCAACGCATTGATCAAACGCACATTGTCGCGCTGATGCAAACCGATGCTGGGCTCATCCAAAATATACAAGACACCAACCAGCTGCGAGCCAATTTGTGTCGCCAGGCGAATACGTTGCGCCTCGCCACCTGAAAGCGTTCTGGAGCTTCTGTTGAGTGACAAATAATCCAACCCAACATCCAGCAAAAATTGAATGCGTGTGCGGATTTCTTTTAACACTTCTTTGGCAATTGTATTTTGTTTGGTGCTTAATTTTTTTTCGATATCCTTGAACCATTCATTTAGTTCAAGTATGCCCATATTGGCCAGTTGAGCAATGTTCATATCCGCAATTTTAAAATGAAGGGATTCATTCTTTAAGCGTGTTCCCTCGCATTTCGGACAAGGAATTTTATTCATAAAACCTTGTATCCATTTTTCAATGGTAGGCGAACTTTGTTCATCGTTCTGTTTTGCAATAAAATTAGCAATCCCTTCAAAAGCAATGCTGTAGCTTGTTGCAGAGCTGTCTGAATATTGTTTGATTTTAAAAACATCATCCGAACCAAAAAGAATAACATTCATGGCTTCTTCCGATATGTCTTCCACGATCGTGTCTAACGTAAAACCAAATTTTTCACCAATAGCTTCAATTTGCTTGAATATCCAGGTTCCTTTGTGTGGTCCTAATGGAGCAATAGCACCTTTGCGTATGGTTGATTTTTTATCCGGAATAATTTTATTGATATCGATTTCCGAAACCACACCTAGTCCGTTACATTTAGGGCAGGCACCATAAGGAGAGTTAAATGAAAATAAATTGGGTTGTGGCTCATCATAAGAAATACCGGAAGTAGGACACATCAGGTGACGTGAGTAATATTCTATTTTTCCGAATTTCTCATCAAAATCACCGATTTCAAATGGCTGCACCATCATAATTCCTTTTCCTTGTTTCATTGCCAGTTGCAAGGATTCATTGATGCGTTGGCGGGCTTCTGCATTTACTTCCAGGCGATCAATTACAATTTCAATATCATGTACTTTGTAACGGTCCAGTTGAATGCGTTTGGTTAATTCAACAATATCACCATCAATTCGAACGCGGAGAAAGCCCCATTTTTTTATCTGCTCAAATAGTTCACGGTAATGTCCCTTACGTCCTTTTACAACTGGAGCCAGGATGAGTATTTTTTTGTTGTCGAAATTTTCAAGAATAAGATTTAAAATCTGATCATCGGAATACCTGACCATTTTTTCTCCTGTTACGTAGGAGTAGGCATCAGAAGCCCGTGCATAGAGCAAACGAAGGAAATCATAAATCTCGGTGATCGTCCCCACAGTAGATCGGGGATTTTTATTGACTGTTTTTTGTTCAATAGAAATAACAGGACTCAAGCCGGTTATTTTATCAACGTCAGGACGTTCCATGTTGCCAAGGAATTGGCGTGCATAGGCAGAGAAGCTTTCAATGTAACGTCTTTGTCCTTCCGCATAAATCGTATCAAAAGCGAGCGAGGATTTTCCACTTCCGCTAAGTCCGGTTATTACAACAAGTTGATTACGGGGGATTGTTACATCTATATTTTTGAGGTTGTGTACACGAGCTCCTACGACTTCTAGGTAATCGCTTTCACTTACAGTATTTGGCATTCGTAAAATTAAGAGTTTATTTCACAAAGATAGTCAACTCCTGGTTGAGTTTCAAATCCGATTTTTCAGGCAGTTTATTCCACAATTTCAGCTCTTCGGAGCTGGTATTGTATAGTTTGGCGATGGATTCAAGCGTTTCTCCTTCTTTTACCAGGTGGGTAATGGTTTTCGGTGCCAGAGAATCTTTGGGTGCAAAAACATGGGGCTCAACCACCAGGTTAACAGAATCTTTTTTTGTTAACACATCACTGCCATAGTAATTGCCATCCACGTCATAAAACTTATCTCCATTTTTAGGGAGTTCGAGGATATATTTTTTTCTATCCGGGTTATTCAGGGAGCCGGTTCTTAGCCAGGGGTTAAACAATTTGAGGTATTTGTAGTTAATTCCTTCGGTCAGCGCAAAATCGGCAAGACTATGAATCGTACTGTCTATCGTTATTTTCTTGGTAGGGATAACGGGATATAAATCTTTTTTGCGAAGAATAAATCCATACACTTTTGGGCGGGAAATAATTTCTTTCATGGCCAGCAAACGATAAATATAACGGGCGGTTTCTTCGGTCAGCAATACATCATAGTAAGAACTTACTTTTTGCCGGTCGAGTTGAGATTGGACACCCGTCATACCCAGGTTATAGGAGGCAGCCACCAGCGTCCAGTTATTAAATTGTTTATATGCTTCTTTGAAATATTTACATGCTGCTTCTGTGGATTTGGCAACGTTGTAGCGTTCATCCACATCTTCTGTAATCTCCAACCCATACTGTCGGGCCGTAGGTTCTACCAATTGCCAAAATCCCGTTGCCCCTTGCGGAGAAACAACATTGGTCAATTGGCTTTCAATAAGCGGAATATATTTGAAATCATCAGGGATGCCATTCTTTTCAAGTATGGGCTCAATGATCGTAAACCAGCGGTTGGCACGCTTGTGCAGCAATAAGGTTTGTGATTGCCAGTAGGTATTAATCACCAGCTCCCGCTCCATAGCCTCACGCACGCTGAAATCGCGTATCGGTGTTTTTTCTCCCGCAAAATTTAAATTTTTTGGAATGCGTATACTGAATACTTTGTAGCTGGAATTGAAGTAGTCTTCGTAATTGGAGTCAGAAATAGAGTCGTCGGTAAATGAAAAGATAAAAAGTTTGATGGAACTTAAAACAAGCAGTGTGATGGCAATAGCAATGAAGTAACGTTTAAAATGCGCTAATTTTTGTAATAAGAGTTGAAAATAAACCTTTAGCATTATTGTCCATGTTTTCTAGCCGGAGCATATAAAAACCAAAATAGTAAAAGAAAATAAATTGTAAATAAAATAATATGTAAGATACCCCAATTTTCGATATATTTTACAATTAATAGGTTAAAAAACATAGAAACCATGCAGATTCCAAAATAAAGTATGGCGATTCGCTTTTCTGTGAGTCCCATAAAAAATAGGCTATGTGTCGTATGGTCTTTTCCTCCAACGAATGGTGATTTTCCTTTAGTCAGTCGGTTAATCACGACGGTAGTAGTATCGATGATGGGTATTGCAAATGTCAGAAGAGTGATAAAAAAATGCTTGGATTGAATATAAGTCTCAGTGGTGCTAACAGGGTTCCAGAAATAGGTTATACCCATTGCAGCCAGGAATAATCCTAAAAATTGGCTACCGGTGTCACCCATAAACATTTTAGAGGGATGCCAGTTAAAATAAAGAAATCCGATCAGAGCAGCCATCACACCAACCAATGAAAAAACATTGACATGATTGCTGCTGTTGTTTAATTGTATCAATAAAATGGCGCTTAAAATCACAGTGATGGATACGATGGTAGTAATACCATCCATATTGTCGAGCATATTCACAGAGTTCATCAATCCTACAACCCAGAATAAAGTGAGCGCCTGATCTAAGATAACATTAGAAAACATGTTGATACATGTTCCTGTAAATATGAGAATAAGCGCGCAGGAAACCTGTATCAGAAATTTTAGAAACGGGCGTGTATTGTAGGCATCATCCGAAAGCCCCATTAAAAATGCAAGTGTAGCAGCAGCCAATAAACCAAGCAATCGCTTGTTTAGTAAAATATGAGGCTCCCTGAAAAAAATAGAGTAACAAATAATAGACAAAAGAAAAATCAAATAGAAGGAGATCCCGCCCAAAGAGGGTTTGGATGTACTGCTCCATCGTATAATAGTTTCCGAGCTATTACGAATGCCAAGTGTTGAAGCAAATTTTAAAAAAATTCCGTTGATTAAAAATGAAAGTACAATTGTTCCAATAAAATAAGTAGTGTAAATAAGGAATAAGTAAGTTTTTTCTTCCATAATAGATGATGTTATTACAATTATTCAATTACTAGTAATCATACTTTCCCTGCCTCATCGTACTGTTCCTGCCATTGTTCTGTGTTTTTATGTTGCGCTAAATGTAATAATAATTTAGAACGGACTTTTTAATTCTTTAAATAATTTTGCTTCTTTATCCTTTTCAGAAAGCTGAGGTGAAGTTACGCCCCAATTGATGCCAAGAGCAGAGTCATTCCATAAGACAGCTCCTTCCGACTCCTTGTTATACAAATTCGTGCATTTATAGGAGAAAATAGTGTTGTCTTCCAACGTTAAAAAACCGTGTGCAAAACCAGGAGGAACCCAAAACATGGTTTTGTTTTTTTCATCCAGCACAATCGAAAAATGTTTTCCATAGGTAGGAGAATTCTTTCTGATATCAAGAGCAACATCCAGAACTGCACCTTTAATGACACGCACTAGTTTACCTTGTTCATAAGGGGGGGCTTGAAAATGCAAACCGCGTAATACTCCTTTTTGAGATAGGGATTGATTATCCTGAACAAACACTGCATCGATATTATGCTGAACAAAGTTAGCGCGATTGTAAGATTCATAAAAATATCCTCTCGGATCTTCAAATACTTTTGGTTGAATGATTAATAAATCGGGAATAGGAGTAGCAATTACCTGCATTATAGATCAACTGTTTTTTTATTATTTCTTACTTGTAAACAAACCTTTACGTTTGGGTTTACGCTTGGATGTTCGTGATTCTTCATCATAATATCCATATCCGTATCCATAGCCATACCCATATCCATAGCCATAACCATAATTGTAACCGTAATTTTTGCGCTCCACATCCACACCATTTAAAATAACAGACAAACGTGTCAGATTGATTTCATTAAACATGCGATCCACATTTTGGATGAAATTACGTTTAGAATAATCTGCCCTGAAAATATAAATCGGATAATCGGCTTTTTGAATGATGGAGATCCCGTCACTTACCAATCCTACTGGCGGATTATCGATGATAATAACATCATAAATTGTTTTCAGGTACGTTAATATTTCATCCATCTTCGGGCTAATGATTAACTCGGATGGGTTAGGTGGAATAGGACCGGCCGTAATGTAATCAAGGTTTTCAACGCTGCTGTGTTGTATGGAAGCATCAACCGTATCTTTTCCGATGAGCAGCGTACTCATACCTCGTGTATTTTCCGAGTTAAATCCAATGTGGATTTTTGGTTTACGCATATCCAAGTCAATAATCAATACTTTCTTTCCTGAAAATGCAATGATACCACCCAGGTTAATCGCCACAAATGTTTTTCCTTCACCGGAAATCGTGGAAGTTACGGCAATGATTTTAGAACCTGGGGCATTGGATATAAACTGCAAATTTGTTCGAATGGATCGGAATGCTTCGGCAATTAATGATTTAGGGTTTTTGTCAACAAGTAATTGGGATACGGGAATCTCCTGTTTACATTTCGGGACAATCCCTAAAATACTAATAGAGGCCTGTGTATGTTTTGTAATTTCGTTTAATGAATTGATATCATTATGTGATAAATACCTGGCAAGAATAATCAGTAAGCTGATAATGATTGCCGTTAAGAAAGAAACAAGATAAGTTGTTTTTGCATTGGGTGTAAACGGAGCGGTTGGAAGTGATGCCTTTTCAAGTATCACATTACCCGCAACAAAGCCTGCCTTGGAAATGGAATACTCTGTTTTTTTCTCCATTAAAAGTGTGTAGTATTTGTCATTGATAGAAAACAACCGTTGCAGGCGGGAGTATTCCACTTCATTTTCGGGAAGCTTGTTAAATCGCGATTCAAATTCGGTTGCTCTAAGCTGTAAATCCTGTTTCCTGGATTGAAGGTTATTTTTAACAGAAGTAATACTTTCCTTTAATAATTTCTTTTGAATATCAATTTGAAAATTAATCGCTTTAATGGCTTCACTGCTGGGTGTTACCTGGTAAAGCATTTCTTCCCGCTGGATCAGTAACGCATGTAACTGGTTGATCACTCCACTGATGCTTTTTTCGGATTCTGTTCCGGAAAGCATCGCTAGCAAGTTGTAAGAATCGAAATTTTTTGCATCGGAAATACTCTTTTCTATTTTAGCTAATATATTCTCTTCTAATTCCAGCGCTATAATTTGATCATCAAGCGTATTTAACCTGGTTGTATTTGCTGAAGAAATATTGACATCGGAAGGGAGGTTGTAACTCTTTTTAAATGCCTGGATCGAGGTTTCGGAATTTTTTAAATTCTCATAAACAATATCCAACTGTTGATCAATAAATTCAATGATGCTTTTGGAGCTTTCCGCTTTTCGTTCAATATCAAAGTTTTTAAACTCACTTGTCATCATTGCTACAACATCCATTGCTTTTTTTGCCGAATAATCTTTAAATGCAATAACAATAGTTTTCGCCTGATCGTTCTGCAGCTTAACATTTAAGCGGGGATAATATTCGTTTACAAGTGCATCAGGGTCATTGATGATAAAGTAAAAAGCATTCTTTTTTACAACATGCTGATATTTTTGAATATCACCGAAATTGTTGATACTCACTTTCAAATCTACAAGCGGGAAATGCATCCATTCATTGGCTTTGTATTTTTGCTTATACACATTGTCTCCAATAGAATATTGAAGAGTTCCAGATGTTGCATTCTCAAAATCGACGTATATTTTTAAGCCGACAATGCCCGGATCATTGATACGATAGGAA